>CAZYBY010000049.1:0-5487 GCA_964645385.1 uncultured Sphingobacterium sp. | reverse complement strand
GAAGCTAATACATATGGAGTAGAACTAGAGTTCAGAAAGAAATTAAGCTTTATTAATTTATCAGAAGTATTTGAGCAAATTACAGTATTCTCTAATGCAGCTTTAATGTATTCTAAAGTGGATTTAGCTAACCAAGGTGGTATTGAAAGAGCATTACAAGGACAATCGCCATATTTAGTGAATGCTGGAATTCAATATAATTCAAAAGACAATGGTTACACTGCAAGTTTATTGTACAATAGAATTGGACAAAGAATTTATACAGTAGGTTTCCAAGGTTACCCTGATATATATGAAAAGTCTAGAGATGTAATGGATTTACAGTTCTCTAAAAAGGTAATGAAGCGTAAGGCTGAAATAAAATTAAACATCTCCGACTTATTTAATCAAAGTCAGGTGTTTTATCAAAATATGGATGCTAAAAAATCATTCGGAGAAAATAATGATCGTATAATTAGTACAATGAAGTTCGGTACAACTGTAAGTATTGGGTTTAGCTATAATCTACCATTGTTATAAGATTTAAAATTAATTTAATAACACCCTTCAAATTAATTAAAACTTAATATATAGTTTATTAAGAGTTAATTTGAAGGGTGTTCTTTTGTATAAAGAAATAAACACACAAACGAAAAATGAAATCATTAAAATTTTTAGCAGTTCTACTGCTCGGTTCAGTAATCATTACATCTTGTACTAAAAAAGAAGATGACGAAACGCCAAGCCCAACTTCAGGAAGTAAAGTTATTTTACAAGGTAACATTACTGCTGATAAAGTATTAAAAGCTACCGATACAGTTGTATTAAGTGGTTATGTTTATGTTCAAAGCGGTGTTACTATTACTTTCGAAGCAGGTACAATCGTTCGTTCAGACATTACTGAAAAAGGAGCATTAATTATTGAAAGAGGTGCAAAGATTTATTCAAATGGAACCGCAACTAATCCAGTAGTTTTCACTTCAGGTAAAGCAGCAGGATTAAGAGCTCCAGGCGATTGGGGAGGAATAGTGATATTAGGAAAAGCTACAACTAACAGAAGCACAGAGCCAACAATTGAAGGTGGTATTGGTCGCCCATATGGTGGTTCAGACGATAATGATAACTCAGGATCGATAACATATACACGTATAGAATATGCTGGTATAGCAGCACAACCTGGTTCAGAAATTAATGGACTTACATTAGGTGGTGTTGGTAGAGGTACTACGCTTGATCATATTCAAGTGGTTTATGCAAACGACGATGCTTATGAATTCTTCGGCGGTACAGTTAATGCAAAATATTTAATTGCTTATGCAACTGCTGATGATGATTACGATTTCGACTTCGGTTATAGAGGTCAAATTCAGTATGCAATCTCTTTCAGAGATCCAGCTTTTGTTGATGGTGGTGATGCTGGAAACGGAATTGAATCTGATAACGATGGTTCTTCTTCTACTGCTACTCCATATACAAAACCAATATTATCGAACTTTACATTCATTGGTCCAAATGGCGCTTCTAATACTGCCGCTAATCACAATTATGGCAACCGTTGGAGAAGAAATACTCGTTTCGAAATTTATAATTCAATATTGTTAGGTTATGCAAAGGCAGGTTTCTGTGTGGATGGTCAATTAACAGCAGAAGCTTATAATAATGGTGAATCTAAATTCAAAAATAATATCGTAAATGCAGTTATTAAACCATTTTTAAGTAGAGATAACACTGTATTTACAGATTCAACTTTACAAGCAAAAGCATTGTTAGATGGTAATACTGTATTCACAAATTCAGCTGATATTAAATTAGGTAATATTTCAAATCTGAATGCGCCTAACTTTATGCCAACTAGTACTTCTCCTGCATTAACTGGTGCTTCATTCGTTGGATTGGATGCTTCTTTCTTTACATCTACTACTTTTAAAGGTGCAATGGGAACAATAGATTGGACAGCAAGCTGGACTAATTGGAATCCACAAACTACCATTTACTAATAAATACTATTGATCTAGAATAAATTGTTTTAATGTGAGCCTCGATTCATCGAGGCTTTTTTTTATCTATCAACTATCAACTATCAGCTACCAGCTACTAGCTACCCGATACCCTATACTCATCCTATTTCCCTAACATCTTCAATGTATCTTCTGGTACATTCTTAATATCAAGTACTAAAAATCCATCTATAGAATCATTGAATTTTGGGTCAACATTAAACCCAATGATTTTTGCATTTAATTGAATATACTGACGAAGTAATACTGGAACTTTATTGTGATTTAGTTCAATTTCAGAAATCAAACTGTCTAAAGATTTTATATTGTCTTTGTTTTTCAATAATACTTCAGAATCTATTTCTGGTAAATCAGCATAGAATTTTTTCTTTGGTAAAACATATTTTTCTAAAGAATGATCGTAGCAGTTTTGTTTGATAAACTCTATCATCAATGTTTTAGATAATAATGAGAAATCGTTACTAATACTTACTGGTCCGAACATGTATCTGTATTCTGGGTTTTTCAAAACAAACATTAAAAGCCCTCTCCATAATAAAAACAGAGGCAATGCTTTTTGTTGATATTCTTTTCGTACAAATGATCTACCTAATTCTAATCCAGATTTTAAAATAGGCTTAAATCCTTTTTTTATTTTAAATAAGTTTGAAATATAGAATCCTTTTATACCATACCTAAAATAAATTTCATCTCCCTTGCCAATTCTGTAAGCACCAACTATTTTCATAGCTTCGCGATCCCAAATAAAAAGGTGATTATAATACAAATCGTATTCGTCGAGATCTATTTTTTTATTAGTACCTTCACCAACTTCTCTAAAAGTGATTTCTCGAAGTCTGCCAATTTCATTAACAATGTTTGGAATACTTGCAGCGCCTGAAATGTACACATCATAGTTCTTTTCAGACATGATGAGTTTATCTTTTATACTTGAAATTTCTTTTGAAATTAAATCAGCAGAAGTTTCAGGTATGATTTCTTCTGGCTTAGATTTTATACTAAATAATTTACTATTGAAAAACTTCTTCACTTCAATGCCAGAACCTAAAGCATAAGTTCTAGCCCTTAGATAAGGAATTACTTGATTTTGGGAAGATAACTTTTTGATATCTTCAAACGGAATTGGTTTTCCAATTCTCATTTTAATGGTATATCCTTTTTTATTGAAAAGTTCGTAGGGTAACCTAGCTGTTCTTAAAGTAGGATGAATAAATCCAAGTAAGTTGAATAATAATCCATTGTTACCATGAAAATATATTGGTAAAATAGGTGCCCCTGCCTTACTGATAATTTTACCAACTACAGGGCTCCATTGTTTATCCATTACCTTCTGAGTTTTGGAATTGTACGCTGATACTTCACCTGCTGGGAAAATACCGATAGGATTACCTTGTTGTAGCTGTTCTAAAGTTGTTTTTAATCCTGAAATACTAGATGCATTTTTAACATTTTCAAAAGGATTAACAGCGATAAAATAATCTGAAAGATTCGGAATTTTTTTAAGTAAAAAATTCGCCATTAATTTCACATCCGGACGATGGGCACATAATATTTTTAATAAGATTAAACCTTCAACCCCTCCGTATGGATGATTCGCTATGGCAATGAAAGCACCATCTTTTGGAATATTATTTAATTCTTTTTCGTCGATTTCAATTTTAATGCCTAAACTATTTAATATCCCATCAACAAAATCCATTCCCTCTAATTCATGGAATTGAGAATATAATTTGTTTACATCGTTTATTTTCATCACTTCCATTAGCAAATTTGCTAATCCAGGAAGCATTAGTTTGTCGAGTTTCGTAGCCGATTCGAAATCTTTTTTAGATATAATTTCCAATTTTTTCAGAAATAAGTTATGAGTACTAATTTACTATTATTTACGATATTTGTAGCTCGTACATTAAATTATTTTTGTGATGTGGAAGAAAGTGTTGAGGGAGTATTTTGCCTTTCCTAAAAAAGAGAGAAAAGGTCTAGCTGTATTATTTATTCTTTGGTTTGGACTATTGCTATATTCTGCATTCAGCAAACATTTCTTAGAGAATTTCCGTAATAAATATGATTATAAATTAATAGTCTCCGAGGAAATAAAATTCCACGATGCAAAACAACTTGATTCTATAACTAATAGTTATAATTTTTCTAAAAGATTTTACCTTAAATATTTTAATAATATTGAAGAGCAAGATTTACTAAACATAGGATTAAAAGCTGGTGTAGTGAAATCAATTCTTCAAGCAAAAGATACGGGATTAAAAATATTCAGCATTTCAGATTTGAATAAACTTAACATCGATTCATTATCAAAAAATATTCTTAAAGAAAAGTTGAAGTTTTTTCCTGAGAAAAAATATTTCAATACTAATTTTACAAAAATTGGGAAAATTGAAATATTCGATTTAAACATAGCAGATACGAATACAATTGATCAGGTAAAAGGTATAAGTAAAAGTTTAGCAAAAAGGATAGTTACTTATCGAGATAGATTAGGAGGTTTTATTCATAAAGAACAACTAAAAGAAGTTTGGGGGATGGATTCTGCATCTTATGAAATTTTAAAAAATTCAACTTGTATAAATTCTTCTGTCAAGAAAATAAATATAAACACTGCAGATGTAAAAACGTTGGGAATGCACCCGTATATCGGTTTTCCTATTGCTAAGCTAATCGTGAATTATAGAGTTCAACATGGGAATTATGTAAAACTTGAAGATTTGTTTCAAATACATGTGATGAATGCCGATATTTTCAGTAAAATTGAAGCATATATTACAACCGTCGATGATTGAGCAAAAAATTAAAAATGCGGTACGAAATGTGCCTGATTTTCCTAAAGAAGGAATAATGTTTAAGGATATTACACCTATACTACAAAATGTAGAATTGTGTAAAGAAATAACATTAGAATTTGCAAAAAGAATAGCGGATCTTAAGCCTGATGTGATTGTAGGAGTTGAAAGCAGAGGATTTCTATTTGGAATGTTAATTGCACAAGCTCTTAATATTCCTTTCGTACCAATCCGTAAAAAAGGGAAACTTCCTGCGGAATGTTATGCCGTTGAATATGATCTAGAATACGGTTCTGCTTGTATTGAAATTCATAAGGATGCGATTAAAAAAGGACAAAGAGTTGTAATTCATGACGATTTATTAGCAACCGGAGGTACAGTATTGGCGAGTTCAGAATTGATTAGAAAATCTGAAGGCGAACTTATTGCATATTCATTTGTTATTGGATTGGATTTTTTAGGGGCGAACGAAAAGTTAAAAAGCTTCTCGCCGAATATTATTACTTTAGCGAACTATTAAACACTATGGCAAACACAAGCAATGAAATGGCTGGAGCATTCGACATGTCGACTAGCGAAAGCGTAAAAATGGTAGCAAGCATGGCAAAGGATTTTGCCGAAAAGCATATTCGTCCAAATTTTATGGAGTGGGACGAAGCTCAAACCTTTCCTGTTGAAACTTTAAAGAAAATGGG
>CAZYBY010000048.1:0-1695 GCA_964645385.1 uncultured Sphingobacterium sp. | reverse complement strand
TCTACATTTTTCACTACATCCTTAGAATGTATACCGATTCCGTGTACTAATAAATCATAAGCTAGTTTTACTCTTTCCCAACGCTGATCTCTATCCATTGCATAATACCTGCCTATTACACTAGCAATTTTTGCAGTATTATTTTTTGTTGTATTGTGATCGTTTAACTCATTCAAATAACCAACTCCACTTTTAGGATCAGTATCTCTACCATCTAAAAATGCGTGGATAAATGTATTATTTACACCATTCTCTGTTGCTATATCGCAAAGTGCTTTTAAATGGTTTATATGCGAGTGTACACCACCATTTGAGAGTAGTCCAATAAAGTGTACATTTTTATTTTCAGTTTTAGCATAATTCAATGCTTGTTTTAACACGGGATTATTAGCCAAAGTACCATTTTGAGCTGCTTTATGTATTTTTACTAATTCTTGAAATATTACTCTTCCAGAACCAATTGTTAAGTGCCCAACCTCTGAATTACCCATTTGCCCTTCTGGTAAGCCAACAGCTTCTCCAGAAGCAACTAGCTTAGAGTGAGGGTATTTTAAATATAATGAGTTGATAAATGGAGTATTTGCATGCTGAATAGCATCAGCTTTTACTTTTGTACCTAATCCCCAACCGTCCAAGATTAAAAGGGCTAATTTCTTTTTTTCCATATACAAATATACCACCCAAAAATGATTGGCACAGTTTTTAAGGTAAATAATTAGAATTTTAATGTTTTAATGAAGAAATTTTTATTTTTTATCATACTTATAGCAATGTCTATCAGCAATTCCTTTGCTCAATCGGAATTCGTTGACGATGTTACTATGGCATTTAAATCTGCTGATCAACGTTTATTATCCAAATACTTCGCTAATAAAATTGAAATTACTTTATTAGATCAAAGTAATGTATTTAGTAAATCTCAAGCTGAACTAGTAATGAAAGACTTCTTCAGTAAGTACGATCCTATAGATTTTCAAATATTATATAAAAATAACCCCACAAACGATGCAGCCCGCTTTGCTATAGGGCAGCTAGAAACAAGGACAGGTCGTTTCAGAATATATTTTATTTTAAAAAGTTCTGAAAACAATATATACTTACAAGAAATGCGATTCGAACAAGAACGAACTCGCTAAATTCATTACATTTGCAGATATCCTGTTGCAAATGAATTTCACTGAAAAACAACTATTAGATTTTATCGATTTAGCCTTATTAGAAGATGTGGGAGATGGAGACCATACTTCTCTTTCAACTATACCACAAGGCACTCAGAATACCGCTCAACTACTTGTGAAAGAAGCCGGAATACTTGCAGGTGTGCAAGTTGGTGTAACTATCTTAAAGCGAGTTGATCCTGATTTAATAATTGATGTTTTTTTAAAAGATGGTGATTCAATTAAACCTGGAGATATTGTGTTGAAAGTTTCAGGAAGTGCTCATTCAATTTTAAAAGCAGAACGATTAATGTTGAACGTTATGCAAAGAATGTCGGGTGTAGCGACTAGTACTAACAAAATTATTAAGCTAGTTGCGCATACTAAGTGTAAAATATTGGACACTCGCAAAACTACACCATTGATGCGCTTTTTAGAAAAAGAAGCCGTTCTAATAGGAGGTGGACATAATCATAGATTTGGCTTGTATGATATGATTTTAATTAAAGACAATCATGTTGATTATGCAGGAGGTACA
>CAZYBY010000047.1:0-1527 GCA_964645385.1 uncultured Sphingobacterium sp. | reverse complement strand
AAAAAGCGATAGAAGCGGGTGTTGCAGATTATGTGCTAGATCCATCTAAGGTTGATGTGGTCGCTGAAGTGATGAAAATTACGGAAGACCGTGGTGTTGATGTCGCTTTTGAATGTAGTAGTGTTAATAAAGTCATGGATACACTGGTGGCGGCGATGAAACCAACTGGTGTGGTCGTTATCGTTTCGATTTGGAGCCATCCTGCCACAATTAATGTGCATAGTGTGGTTATGAAAGAGCTAGATATTCGTGGCACGATTGCTTATGTCAATGACCATCAGGAAACCATCCGCTTAGTCGAGCAAGGTAAGATTAATCTAGAACCTTTTATTACCCAACGTATTGCATTAGATGATCTTGTTTCTAAAGGCTTTGAAACGCTGATTCATAATAATGAGTCTGCTGTAAAAATTATTGTTCATCCGTAGTAAAGCCTAATTTGAACGACTAATTTGAATAAGCTAGAAATAAACTCTATGTAGCTATTTCTAATATCTTTATCGATAGAGAATGAGTCTGTACGTACAGATTCATTCTTAAATTTACAGTGTTGAATGCCAGTATGATTATGATCATACAGCCTAGTAAAGATAGAAAATAAGTTTTTAAATAAACCATAGGGGTATAGACTAGATTTTTCTAGGAGAGTAGTGTTAGTCCACCACTAATTAAAATATGCCTACAAAATCAGTGTCTATTCAATAAGTTTAGTTTACTATTTGGTAAAAAATATTATGCTAAGGTTGGGGTTTTGAAAGCTACGATTTCTGTTTGGCTTTTTGGCGTAAGGCATACAAATATAAGCTTTCTACTTTTTCACGTGCCCATGGTGTGGTACGTAAAAATCGTAATGATGACTTAACACTTGGATCTATGCAAAAACATCTAATTTCAATTTTACGACTTAAGCCTTCAAAGCCACCGTAGTAATCTAATAATTCATCCAAAATGTCAGCAAGTTTTTTGCCGTGTAGAGGGTCATTGGAGGCGTTCATAATAGATCAACCATATTTTGGGAGACCATCATTATAACCTGAGCTAGTTGAAAAATGAGAGGATTGGAATTTAAACATAATTAACATTGATGTGTGCTGAAATAGCAGGAGACATTCACTTGTGAGATTCTAGTCAGCCGACTTGTAAAAATCTTCTGCCATTTGATTTGGTGTCTTAAAATGTAGACCTTTCTTTTTATAGAATAAGACCTTAAAGAAAACCTATTTAACTGAAGCAAACATAAAAGTGCATTACTAATTTGACAGATAATAAAACCTGATTTAATCTATATCAGAAATAATGAACAAATTAGCAGGTGTTATTTATTTAACATAATGTACATTATACGCAATCATGAATATATTAAGCAATTGATATATATGGGTTTATTTTGAGTGTTCGGTGTCTCAATTTATCTTATCATTCACAAAATGATAAAAAGCTACTCAATCTATCAATCAAGTAGCATCAAAAATACGACTGACATTCCGTTATTGTTTTTACAAACTATTTGTCCTAATTGCATTATCG
>CAZYBY010000046.1:0-2495 GCA_964645385.1 uncultured Sphingobacterium sp. | reverse complement strand
TATTAAGTTTAATCGAACAGAGATTAAAACGGATGCGGAAGTGCCAGAAGAACCACCTCCAACTCAAGATAAACTGCAAGATATTGACGCAGGTAAAACGACAGTTGAAGGTGATCCAAATGCAGATGTTGACTTAAGTGGATTAGAAGATGGTTCGGGTGATGTAATTGGTGAAGAACAAGTGTTCTTAGCAGTAGAGCAACAACCAGAATTCCCAGGAGGAGAGTCAGCTTTAATTGAATACATAGGTAAAAACACTAAATATCCAGCAATTGCTCGTGAAAATAACATCGAAGGTCGTGTGTTCATAAGTTTCGTAGTAGAAAAAGATGGAAACATTTCTGATGTTAAAGTAGTAAGAGGAATTGGTGGTGGTTGCGATGAAGAAGCTAAACGCGTAATCAAATCGCTTCCGAAATTCACACCAGGTAAACAAAACGGTCGCCCAGTTCGCGTACAGTTTAACGTACCGGTGAACTTCAAGTTGATGTAAAAATTATTGAAGTGAATGCAAAAGAAAATGTTCTGTTCGTGTTCGGACTATTAATGGGAATTATTTACGCAGCCTGCGGAATAGCATTAATAGCACTACCAAACATCCTTACAGATTATTCAAAAACTATAAAAATTGGAATAGGCAGTGTTTTCATTGTCTATTCCTTTTTTCGTTTATATCGTTCGATTATTAAATACAAGTCAAGAAATGAAATTTAAAGAAATCACTTTATTAGCATTCATTTTTGGGAGCACTATCGCTTGTACCGAACATGATAAAAATGGAAAAGAATTAAATACTACAACTTCTGGCGATGTTAGAATCGCAGCTGATGAAACCTTAATGCCTATTATCGATTCACAAGAGCAAGTGTTTGAAAGCATCTACCCTAAAGCGGACCTACAAATAAGCTATTTGCCAGAATCAGATATAGTGAATTTATTTTTAAAAGATAGTGTACAATTAATTGTTCTACCTCGCGAATTAAATGAGATGGAAAAAGAACAATTCGCAAAACTTAAAATAACCCCACGAACTAATAAAATAGCAACAGATGCAATAGCATTGATCATCAACAAAGCTAATGTCGATACAACTCTAGAATTTGCAGATGTTCGTGAAATAATTCGTGGAAACAAAACACAATGGAATCAGTTAGATAGTAAATCAAACTTAGGTGCTATAAACATTGTGTATGATAATTCTAAAAGTAGTACCGTACAATACATGATCAACTTGGTCGGACAAAAAGACATCAAGGGTTATGCATTGAAAACAAATGAAGAAGTAATTAATTACGTAGGTAAAAATAAAGGTGCTATTGGAATCATTGGACTAAATTGGATTAGTGATCGTGATGATTCAAGTACTATTTATTTCAAACGTAACGTTAATATAATTGGAATTAAAGGTGATCCAGGAGATTTGGGAGATGATTATTATTATCAACCTTACCAAGCTTATTTGGCCACTAAACAATATTCACTACTTAGAAGTGTATATACAATAAGTAGAGAACCAAGAGCAGGTTTGGCAACAGGGTTCGCATCATTTGTTGCAAGCGATAGAGGGCAAAAAATTATTTTAAAATCTGGTTTACTTCCAGCAAATGCCCCGATTCGAATTATTCAAACCAAATAAAAAATTAAAAGAAAAACAGAATAAATAATTTTTAAAAGAAGAAGATGAAGAAAGAACTGAAGAAAATTGCATTGGGAATTTTTGCTATTCTATGTACGGTATCAATAGTAAAAGCTCAAACTGCTTTAGAAGGAATTCGTGCTATTGAAGTCGAACAATTTGAATCAGCAAAAAGAATATTTTCTACATTAATTGCAGCTAATCCTAATGATGCAGATAATTATTTTTATTTAGGTAAAGCATATTACAAGCAAGATAAAATAGATTCAGCTAAAATTAGCTTCGATAAAGGATTGTCGATTAACCCTAATTCAGCATTAAACTTAGTTGGCCAAGGTTCTATTTTGTTTGATACAGGAAACGATGCTGAAGCAAAAACGATGTTCGAAAAGGCAGTAATGTTAACTCAAGCAAAAGATTATAACACACTTTTAAACATTGGTACTGCTTACGCAGAGCTTGGTGCGAAAAATTACAACGAAGCTTTAAGTTATTTAACAAAAGCAAAAACAATTAGTCCTAAAAATCCTGAAGTATATGTATCAATTGGAGATGTGTACATGGAACAAGTGAATGGTTCTGAAGCTGTAAAATATTACAATGAAGCATTGAAAATTAATCCAAATTATGTTAATGCACATGTAAGAACTGGTAAGTTATATACTAGAGCATTAAATTATTCTGAAGCAAAATCAGCATTCGAAAAAGCAATTGCTATTGATGCGAATTACCCTCCTATTTATAGAGAATATGGAGAGTTAGAATTAAGTGCGAAAAAATACGACAACGCAGTTGAGAATTACAAAAAATACATGGACTTAACAGATAAGTCGATTAACTCACAATTACGATTAGCTAG
>CAZYBY010000045.1:0-10807 GCA_964645385.1 uncultured Sphingobacterium sp. | reverse complement strand
TTGGATCCAGTAGCTTAACTAGTAGCGAGAATCGGGTATCGAGAAAATTATTACAATACTCGATACTCAATTTAAACCTTTAATGGTTATCTTTGTCTATACTAAACAAAAATCATTTATCTATAGTGAAAAAAACATTACTATTATTAGCCCTGATGGGCTTTTTCTTTTCAGTGTTTGCTCAACAAGCAAGCATTAAAGGCACTGTAACTGATGCAAATAACAATACAACTTTCTTAATAGGCGCTCGAATCTCTTTAATCAGCATTCCAGATACAAGTATTAAAAAATTCGGAATTAGTGATGAGAAAGGGTTCTTTACATTTACTGGACTAAAACCAGGAATGTACATTTTACGTGCAAGTTTCTTAGGCTATCAGCCAGCAATGAAGAGAGTTAATTTAACAGAAAACCCAAATGCTACTGTTTATATCAGCTTAAAACCCAAAACCGATCAACTGAAAGAAGTTACTGTGTCGGATAAGGCCATTGCAGCCGTTCAGAAAGGCGATACAAGCACTTACAATGCAAATGCTTATAAAACTAACCCTGATGCCAATGCGGAGGATTTAATTACGAAAATGCCTGGGGTTGTAGTAACGGATGGTAAAATGCAAGCTCAAGGTGAAGAAGTAAAGAAAATATTAGTGGATGGAAAGCCATTCTTTGGTGATGACCCGAATGCAGTATTGAAGAATTTACCAGCAGAAGTAATAGAAAAGATAGAGGTTTTTGACAAGAAAAGTGATCAATCTCAATTCACAGGTTTTGATGATGGAAATAGTCAAAAAACCATCAATATCGTTACAAAACCTAGCTTTAGAAATGGAACATTTGGACGAGTGTTCGCTGGAGCCAATGCAGACGATCAATATAAAGTCGGATTTAACATCAATCAATTTAAAGACAAAAGAAGAGTTACCCTACTCTATCAAAGTAATAATTTGAATGAGCAAAATTTCGCTCAAGAGGATTTATTAGGTGTTGTAGGAACAAATGCAAGTAACAATAGAAACGCAGGTGGAGCTCGAGGTGGTATGGGTGGCGGAATGATGGGTGGTGGTATGCGTGGTGGTATGGGAGGCGGAAACGATGCTAGTCAGTTTTTAATTAACTCAAAGAATGGAATTAACACAACTCATGCTGTAGGTATAAATTACAGCGATAAATGGGGAAAAGATATAGAAGTAAGTGGAAGTTATTTTTACAACTACACTGATAACAATAGCATCAGCAATACTCTAAGAAACTATATTACAAGTTCTGATAAGCAATTACAATATATTGAAGATAATATCAGTACTAGTCAAAATCAAAACCATCGTTTTAATTTAAAGTTAGATTATAAGATAGATACTTTTAATAGCATAACTTTTCAACCACGCTTGTCATACCAAGTAAATAAAGGCATTGCGAGTATTATCAGCGATAATAAACAAGATAATGCGATTACATCATACAGTTCGAATCTTCAGAATTCTAATTTAACTGGAAGTAATATTTCCTTACCTGTTTTATATCGTAGAAGCTTTGAGAAAAGAGGAAGAACAATTTCCTTAAACGTGACTCCAACTTATAATGATCAAAATGGAACATCATATCTAAACAATAAATTTATTTCGAATTCAGATGTAAGCTTTAACGATTCTATTGATCAGCAATCTGTATTGAAAAAATCTGGATGGGCAGTGAACTCTAACATCACTTATACAGAACCATTAGATTCTAACCATGCATTATTATTGAGTTATAACTATAACCGTTCTTATACAAATTCAGATAAGACAACGAATGCGTTTTCGAGCATCACTAATGAATACAACGACTTCGACACAAGCTTAAGTAACGTTTTCAAAAGCACATATACTACACAATCAATAGGTTTAGGCTGGAGATATCAAAAACAAAAAATGATGTTGATGTTGAATGCAAATGTTCAAGATGCAACATTGAATAATGAACAGAAATTTCCTACGACGTATGATTTAAATAGAAATTTCTTTTCAGTATTACCAAGTGCTATGATGATGTATAGAATTGATATGCGTAGAAACGTAAGGATGTTTTACAGAAGTGCTAACAATGCACCAAGTGCTGATCAATTACAAGAAGTATTAAACAACACGAACTCTTCTCAACTAAGTATTGGTAATGCAAGTTTGAAACAAGATTTTTCTAACTTCTTTGTGATTCGTTATTCGTCAGTAAATACAGCTAAATCAACTTCATTCTTTGCATTTATCAGAACATCATTTACAAACAACTATATAGGTAACAATTCTTTTGTAGCTACCAAAGACACTGTTTACAATGGCATCCCAATGTTAGCTGGAGCACGTTTAACTAGTCCGGTTAATTTAAATGGATATTATAGTATTAACTCAATGGTTTCTTACGGATTTCCATTAAAAGTTGTGAAATCTAATTTAAACTTCAACCTAAATGCTGGTATTAATCATACTCCAAGCATTGTAAATAATGTAACCAACGATGCCCTATCTCCTAATTATGGACTAGGTGTTGTATGGAGCTCAAACATTAGTAAAATGTGGGATTTCACTATTAGTTCGCAAACAAATTTCACAGAACAATATAACTCTGTACAAACTGCATCGAATACATCTTACATCAATCAACAAAGTAAAATTAAGTTGAACGTAATGCCTTGGAAAGGATTTGTGTTTACAACAGAAGTAGCACAGCAAGTTTATGAAGGCATATCTGATAATTTCTCTCAAAACTTCGTATTATGGAATGCAGGAGTTGGCTATAAATTCATGAAGAAAGATGCTGCAGAGGTTAGAATTACTGCCTTCGATTTATTGAATCAGAACCAAGCTATTAGCAGAAATTTCACAGAAACATACACTGAAGATGTGTATACGAATATTCTTCGTCAGTATTTCTTGTTAAACTTCAGTTATAAGTTCAGTTCATACTAGGTTCAAAGGTCTGAATCCCGATAGCTATCGGGACCGAAGGTTCGAAAATTCGGAAATTAGAAAATTGTTTATCTTAGTACATTATGAAAAGTTTTCTATTTCTAATCGTATTCGTATTATTCAGCTCCATAGCTTCGGCTCAGGATTTAATAGTTACAGCAAAGAATGATTCTATTAATTGTAAAATAGAGCGTGACGATTTTGAATATATATTTTATTCTATTAAGCAAGCAGACTCCAACATTTCAACCAAAATAAGCCTTACCGAGGTCAGAAATATTAGGTACAACTATTTTATAAACAAAAAAGTAGTTAAATCAGAACCATATATTAGCACTTTAGTGTACTACCCTGTCAGAACTTTCAGAATATCTGTAAACACTGGGATTGCATATGTAACTGCTAAAACCTTAAGTACCGATGATAAGGAATTAGACAAACATTTTAGCAGTTTGAAACTAGGTTATCAATACGGATTAGGAGCTTATACTTTTGGCAAAAAAAGTATAGGATATGGACTAACTTATAAACATTATTTCAATCAAAATAAAAATGATGAATATTTATATATTGATTCTGTAAACGGAAATAGAATTGGTGAATTAAGCGATAGGGTGAACATCAATTTTTATGCAATATCCTTGATAAATAAAACATCGTTTTTTAATAATAAAATGGATTTATACTTAGGAGTTTCTGGGGGATATTTACACTATAAAAACAATAATATTCGACTTTCTGAAATGATTATTACTGGAAATACTTTGGGAATAATGTATACTATTGGAGTAGATTACTACCTAAATTATCATTTTGCTCTAGGAGCCGATTTCAATTTACTACAAGCTACCATGAGAAAATATACGTATGAAATTAATGGTACAGAAATTACCAAATCATTAGACAAGTCTGATTACGAAAATATTTCAAGAATAGACTTTTCAGCAGGATTAAGATATTATTTATTAAGATAAAATCAATTAAAATTCCCTTTCATAGCTCAAAAAGTCTATTTTAGCATTCTATACAAATATCAATATGTCGACAATTAAATTTGGAACAGATGGCTGGAGAGCCATCATTGCAAAAGAATTTACAGTAGAAAACGTAGAACGTGTTGCTTATGGAACTGCAACATGGTTGAAAAATAATAATGAGAAGCCTAGTATAACATTAGGTAACGATTGCCGATTCGCTGGTAAATTATTTATCGATGCTGTTGCTCGTGTAATGGCAGCAGAAGGAATAAAAGTACATATGTGTAATACTGCTTTCGTGAGTACACCTATGATATCTTTAGCTACAGTAAAGTTATCAGCAAACGCTGGTATAATTATTACAGCTAGTCATAACCCACCAGAATACAATGGTTTTAAGATAAAAGCATCATACGGTGGTCCAGCTACACCAGCAGAAATTACTGCAGTAGAAAATTATATACCAGAAACATTACCAATTAAAACTGAAAGTTTACAATACTATATCGACGAAGGTTTAGTGTCTTATGTTGATATGGAAGAAATGTATATCAAACATGTTGAATCATCATTCGACATGGAAGCTATTCGTAATTCGAATTTAAATTTTGCATACGATGCAATGTTTGGCGCCGGACAGGATGTAATGCGTAGAATATTGCCAGAGGCAACGTTCTTGCATTGCGAACATAATCCAGGATTCGATGGACAAGCACCTGAACCAATTCATAAGAATCTTCAGGAACTTTCTGAAATGATTAAAATTGCCGGAAATATAGATTCTGCGTTAGCTACAGACGGAGATGCTGATCGTATTGGATTGTATGATGATGAAGGGAATTTTGTAGATTCTCATCATATCATTTTATTGCTAATTCATTACTTAGTAAAATACAAAAAGCAAACAGGGCAAGTAATCACAACATTCTCTTGTACTCGCAAAATTGATGAATTATGTAAGGCATACGGGTTGAATCAACAAATCACTAAAATTGGATTCAAATACATCTGCGAATTAATGGTCGAAAATAAAGAGCCATTCTTAGCTGGAGGTGAAGAATCAGGAGGTATAGCTATTACAGGTCATATTCCCGAGCGCGATGGTATTTGGATTGGCTTAACGATTTGGGAGTTCATGGCGAAAACAGGAAAATCTTTAAGAGAATTAATTGAAGAAGTGTATGAGATCGTAGGTTCGTTCGCAGTAGAGCGTTACGATTTACATTTAGAGGAAAGCTTAAAACTTCAAATTATACAGAATTGCAAAGAAGGAAAATACAAAGCCTTCGGAAAATATAATGTTACCAAAGTTGAAGATATGGATGGATTCAAATTTCATTTAGATAATGGAGGTTGGGTAATGATCAGACCATCAGGTACAGAACCAGTATTACGTACGTATTCTGAAGCAGCAAACTCTGAAGAATCGTTTGCAGTATTGGATGCAACAAAAGCAACACTATTAAACTAGTACTGAGTAGTGAGTAGTGGGTAATGAGAAATTAATCAATTATAAAATTAAATAATTCTTTTTTCCTATTTCCCATTACTCATTACCCACTACTCACTACCAAAATATGTACAAAATAGGCGATTACGTTCGTTTTCTAAACGAGAAGCAAGAAGGTGTAGTTACAAGGATTATCGATCATCAGTTGGTGGGTGTTACTATCGATGGTGATTTTGAAATCACGGTATTAGCGAATGAAATTGTCTTAGTTCAATCGGCAGAATCTCAATTACGAGAAGAGTTTGAAGAGCTCCCTAGTAGTGTTGCTAAAATTCAAGAAACAACAGAAGAACATCTTTATTTGGCCGTTCATAAAGATGAGAAGATTGGTCATTTGTTTCATTTATACCTAATAAATGCTAGTAAATACGACCTGCTCACAGGATTAAGTATTCAGAAAAAAGAAATATTCGAAGGGATCTATGGCGGTGTAGTTAAATCTAATACTGCTACTCGAATGTCCTCTCATACTATAAGTGATTTTGATCAAGGATGGACATTCCATCTTCAAATTATATATCATCAACAAGGTGTATACACTCCTACTCAGCCTAAAATTTTCAGGAAAAATATAAAGGCAAAGCAAATCCTTACTACAGAAAAAGCAATTCCCTTTATTCATAAAAAAGGATATTTAAGTGAGTTGGAATTAGATCATACTATTCAATTCGATAAAGAAGAATTGATAGAGCAAATGTTATCTAACACATATGTTGAATCTAAAGTTGATGCACCTAGTAGAGAAGTTGATTTGCATATCGAAGAACTAACAGAGCAATTTCCAAGTATGAATGCTGAGGAAATGCTAAGGTTTCAATTAGAAGCATTTCGTAAGAATTTAGAGGCAGCAATCGTACATCATTACCATAATATTATTTTTATTCATGGTGTAGGAAATGGCACATTGAGAAACGAAATACACAAACAACTAGGCAAGCATCCTCACGTAAAAACATTCAAAGACGCCAGAAAAGAGAAATTTGGTTATGGCGCTACTGAAGTGATCCTGAAATAAACTGCCTGAGTAGCTACTTGACTGTTTGATTAATTGACTGCTTGACATTGTTAGTACTTAAGCTTAGAGTGGAATAAGGAATAAATTAGCAAATGAACAATGAGCGAATGAACTATCCGTACTAGTGGGTATTTAAAATACCGCAAATATGGGATATTGAAAAGTCAAAGATTTTGCTAATTTTATGTATCGAAACTTACTTAAACTTAATACAATGAAAAAACTTACATCTTTACACAAAGGTATAAAGCTAGCGGCCTTGGCTTTAGTATCATTAACGATACACCAAAGTTCATTTGCTCAAGGTGATGTTGCACAACTACTAAAAGCTGGTGCAGCAGATGCTAGTAAATTAGTACAAGCATATACAACTCCATTCTTCAGAGGATTTGGAGCAGGCTTAAATGGAGGATGGTACAATACTGCCAAACCTCATGGACTAGGCAGATTTGATGTTACATTTAATATGAACTTATGTACTGTTCCTACAGAAGATCAAACATATGATGCAGCTGCGTTAGGATTTACAGCTATTAGATTAGATAATCCTGCAAATCATATTGGACAAACTTTAGCAGGTGAAATTAATCCTAAAAACAATCCAGTATATGTTTTGGAATTAGATAATACTGCAACACCTGTACCAGGTGATAAAATAGAAGTTGCTCGATTCGATGCTCCTCCAGGAGCTGGTTTACCTTATTCAGGTGCACCTACAGTTCAATTAGCAGTTGGTTTAATCAAAAAAACTGAAGTTATGGTAAGGTATATGCCAACTGTATCTTTAGGAAAACAAGGAGATATTGGCTTAGTCGGATTTGGTTTAAAACATGATATCAAACAATGGATTCCTGTAGTTAGCAAAATGCCATTCGATATGTCAGCATATTTTGGTTACACTAAAATGAATTTGAATTATGGTTTAGATTTAAAACCAGAAGCTGGTGTACCTAACAAAACAGGTAACAATGGCGTATACGCTGACCAAGCAATGGATTTAGAAACTAAGTCAACAACTTTTGGATTAATTCTATCTAAAAAATTAGCAATCTTAACCGTATATGGTGCTGCTAACTATCAAAGAAGTTCAACAACCTTAGGGTTAAATGGAGATTACCCTATAACTTCATTTGAAGGTACTGTAGGTGATCCAAATTTTGGCAGTAAAGTAGTAGATAAAGTTAGCAACCCAGTTAATTTTACAGTTGATGGTGCTAATGGAATGACTGGTACTTTAGGTGCTCGTTTAAAACTATTAGTCTTAACATTCCAAGGTGCATATACATTTGGTAAATATCCAATGGTAACTGCAGGTGTTGGCTTAAATATCGACTGGAAATAAAAATCGTAACCAACTAAACTTTATAAACCTCTAGAAGTATCTACTTTTAGGGGTTTTTTTATTATTGTTGCATCATGTTTGATTTTCCAATACATTCTCCGGTTCAACAAATCACATTTAATGTGCCAATTGGCATGGAGTTATTTATTAAACGAGATGAATTAATTGACCCATTAATCTCTGGTAATAAATGGAGAAAATTGAAATACACCCTTCAACGAGCTTTATCAGAAAACAAAAAAAAGTTAGTCAGTTTTGGTGGTGCCTATTCTAATCATCTGCTCGCTTTAGCTTCAGCATCTGCTAAATTTAACTTTCAATCGATAGCTTTTGTACGAGGCGATGAAACTCAAGCCAAAGAGAGCGAAATGCTAATCATTGCTAGGCTTCTGGGCATGCAAATTATACGGGTAAGCAGAGAAGAGTATAAAGATAAACCCGCCTTATTTCAAAAGTATTTTAAAGACGATAGAGACGCTTTCTTTATCGATGAAGGCGGAATGTCGGAAGAAGGAAGTTTAGGCTGTGAGGATATTATAAATGAGCTTAAGGAAGAATATTCGGATATCTTTCTAGCGGCTGGTACAGGTTGCACTACCGCAGGTATTATTAATGCTCTCAGCAAAAAACAAATAAACACACAAGTGCACACAGTAGTGGTTCACAAAGGTACCGAAGAAGTAAAATCAAACATCAACCAATACAGTTTACTCAATACTCAATACTCACTACTCACAACTCAATTAAGATATGGCCAACACAATCCAGAGCTACTTAAATTTTGTATAGATTTTCAAAAAAACACAGGCATAATGCTTGATCCAATTTACACAGGAAAAGCTATGATGAAATGTTACGAATGGATGAACGTAAATCAAGGCAAAACAGCTAAAATATTATTTATTCATACCGGAGGTTTAATGGGTAATATTGGAAAACTAGAAGCATACCTACCCTATCTAACTTGATAATTTTCTAAAATTACAAGTAAAAAAAGAACTTAATTCTTAGAGCAAAACTTGTATCGGATAAATTGTCCAAACATTGTAAAAATGCTTGTTTTGTTAAAATTAGGGCACTTTTTTATCTATCTTTGTGAAAACACTTAAGCACATGTATAAAGTTAGTATATCCCCAAACCAAGTTCAGGAGACTTTAAGTAAGCACATCTTAGCGGATGGTTACGATTTAGTTTTCGACATGGAGAAAAGCAATGGAGTTTGGATTCACGATTCTAAACACAACCGCCAACTTTTAGATTTTTTCACTTGTTTTGCCTCAGTACCATTGGGTTATAACCACCCTAAAATGGTAAACGACGAAGAGTTTAAGAAGAACTTAATGTTAGCGGCTTTAACAAATCCATCAAACTCAGATATCTACACTTCTCAATATGCTCAATTCGTAGAAACATTTTCTAGAGTTGGTATCCCTTCTTACTTACCACATGCATTCTTTGTAGCTGGCGGATCATTAGCGATTGAAAATGCTCTTAAAACTGCTATGGATTGGAAAGTTCAAAAGAACTTCCAAAAAGGTTACACGTACGAAAAAGGCTTTAAAGTATTGCATTTCGAACAAGCTTTCCACGGCCGTTCAGGTTATACTTTAAGTTTAACAAATACTTTACCTGATAAAACAAAATGGTTTGCAAAATTCGATTGGCCAAGAGTTTCGAATCCAAAAATGCAATTCCCTTATACTGATGATAACTACGAAGATTTATTACAACGAGAAGAGTTATCTATAAATCAAATTAAAACAGCATTTAAGAATAATCCTGACGACATTTGTGCAATCATCATAGAGCCTATTCAATCTGAAGGTGGTGATAACCATTTCCGTAGAGAATTCTTAGAAAAATTGAGAGTAATTGCTGACGAAAATGATGCATTCTTAATTTTTGATGAAGTTCAAAGTGGTGTAGGATTAACAGGTAAATTCTGGGCTCACGAACATTTTGGTGAAAATGCTCGTCCAGACATTATCGCTTTCGGTAAGAAAATGCAAGTATGCGGAATTTTAGCTGGTAAGAAAGTTGACGAAATAGAAACTAACGTGTTTAGAGTACCTTCTCGAATCAATTCTACTTGGGGCGGTAACTTAGTAGATATGGTTCGTTCTTCTAGAATCATGGAGATTATCGAAGAAGATCACTTAATCGAGAAAGCTGCTGAGAACGGTGATTACTTATATGATAGTATTTTAAATATCTCTAAGAGAGAGTCTAAAATCTCAAATGTTAGAGGAAAAGGATTAATGGTTGCATTTGATTTCCCAAATAAAACTATGCGTGACAAATTCGTATCAAAAGGTATGGAAAACAACGTAATGTTCTTAGGTTGCGGTAATAATACTATTCGTTTCCGTCCGGCGTTAAACATTGAAAAAGAAAATATCGACCAAGGAATGGAAATCCTTGAAAATATTGTAAAAGGCTTATAATTTTTTCCACAATATGGGACTAAAAGAGACGCACAACATGCGTCTCTTTTGTTTTATATATGTAAATTTGCCGCATAATTAATACAAGAATAAAATGAAAAATATTTCAGTAATTGGTTCGGGTACAATGGGTAATGGCATTGCACATGTTTTTGCTCAATATGGTTACCAAGTGAACCTTATCGATGTTAATCCTGATGCACTTAAACGTGCTTTAGAAACAATCGGTAAAAACCTAGATAGAATGGTATCAAAAGGTACTATTTCTGAGGAGACTAAAGCAAATACCTTAGCAAACTTAACTACTTATACCGATTTAAAAGATGGTGTTAAAGATGCAGATTTAGTGGTTGAAGCGGCGACAGAAAATCCTGTGATTAAAATGAAAATCTTTAAGGATTTAGGAGAATTTACGCACCCTGAAGCAATTCTTGCTACAAATACTTCTTCAATCTCAATAACTGAAATTGGTGCAGCTTCTGGCCGTGCTAATAAAGTAATTGGTATGCACTTCATGAATCCTGTTCCAATGATGAAATTGGTAGAGGTTATCAAGGGTTACCAAACGGATGATGT
>CAZYBY010000044.1:0-3862 GCA_964645385.1 uncultured Sphingobacterium sp. | reverse complement strand
ATTGCAAAAGATGTAAGAATATATAGGAATAATAGTTTTTTCATGCTCAATTAAACATAACGAATTAGAGGTGCTTAAATTACATCTATTTTATTTTTAAATAAATATCGATGGTTTCACCTTGAGAAATTTTATTGACACTTGTATCGGTACTAAACTCAGGCGATTGTTTATACACCACAGCATTTAGGGTATCATTTTTCGTGCCATCAAAAATTACTGCACCTAAAATTAATTTAGAACCTTGAAGAACAAATAACGCTTCATCATAACTTAATCCTACTAGGTTTGGTATTTCAACCTTAAGATTTCCATAGCCATCGCCTAGAATTAAATCTACCACTTCTCCTTTTGAAATTGTATAACCTTTGTGTACTTCTCGGCCTTTATATTGAATACCCAAAACAGCATTCTGTGCTAGGTCTGGGCGATATATAAGTTTGCCAACTTTAATTCCATAACTTTCTAAAATAGCTTGAGCTTCACGGAGCGAAACATCAATTAAATCAGGAAGTTTAACAGTAGGAGCACTGCCAGAAACAATTGTAAAATAAATGGTTCTATTTTCTTTAACTAATGCATTTGCTTCAGGTTCTTGTTCGTAAACAGTATTAGGTTCAGCCTGATCAGTATAAATAGAATCGATCACATATTTGAATCCTTGATCGTCTAATAAATCCATAGCTTCTACTACATCCATACCTTTTAAATCTGGCACACTAATGGTTTCTCCATGTTTCGTGTAAACATTTAACCACTTTAATACGAGATACATTATTAGTGTAATCGATACAAAGGCAATGGCGAAGTTCAATCTGAACGCTCTACTTTTTAAGAAAAGGATAAAATTCTTCATAAATCAGTTCAAACATAAGTGAATTATAGGCATTATAAAAGAAATATTGATGGAATCGCATTTTTTTCGTTTTTTTAAGCATGAAAAAGAAAATAGCATTGGTTGCTGGAGGATACACCGGAGAGTCGGTTGTATCGATGAAAAGTGCGCAAACCGTTTTTCAACATATCGATAAAAATAAATACGATGTATATCGCATCGTTATAGATAACGAATCGTGGAGATATATTGATATGAACGATCAAATTTTCCCGATTGACAGAAATGATTTCAGTGTAACTATAGATTCTAATAAGATAAATTTTGATGCTGCTTTTATCATCATCCATGGTACTCCTGGGGAAGATGGGAAGCTTCAAGGATATTTTGATATGATCGGAATGCCATACACCTCTTGCGACGCAGCTACATCAGCCATCACTATGAATAAAGCTTATACAAAAAGTGTAATTGATGGAATTGAAGATGTATACATGGCGAAGTCGATGCAATTATTCAAAGAACAAGGCTATTCAGCAGATAAAGTTTTAAAAGCATTGCAATTACCAGTATTTGTGAAGCCAAATAATGGCGGAAGTAGCTTAGGAATGAGTAAAGTGAAGGAAGCTGGAGAATTACAATCAGCATTAGATAAGGCTTTCGAAGTAGATTCTCAGGTAATAGTAGAAGAATTTATAGGAGGTAGAGAATTCACAATAGGCATTTATAAGGTTGATGGTAAAGTAAATGTATTGCCTTGTACAGAAATTGTGTCGAGCAAAGAATTTTTCGATTACGAAGCAAAATACACTACCGGCGTTACTAACGAGATAACTCCTGGACGAATGACGGAAGAGGAAAAAGCTAGGGTAGAGGCTGCAATGTTGAAAATCTATAATCGATTAAATTGCAAAGGAGTGATTCGAATCGACTATATTTTACATCATGATAACAGCTTGATGTATGTTTTGGAAGTGAATACAGTTCCAGGGCAATCTCAAAACAGTATTATACCACAGCAAGTTAGGGCAGCAGGTATGAGCATGACCGACTTTTACGGAGCAATTATAGAAGAAGCACTTAAGTAATAAATCGACTTATATAGAGTAATGTTCGCGGATCCAATCCGGAATTAATTCTCCTCTTCCAGTTTCCATATTAATCATAGTGTAATGGAACTCCCCATCGCAACAAACCTTACCGGTTTTCTTATTATTGATATGGAAGCTAACTATACAACCTTTTGGAAGCATTTCTTTGATACCTGTATTCACGATAAAATGGTCGCCCATTCCTAAAGGACGTTTATACTCTACAATGGCCTTGCTAATTACCCAAGCGAAGTTGTTTGCTAAGAACTTCTCCATCGGGAAACCATAATATTTCTCCATCTGATCATAACGAGCCGCCAATACATAATCGAAATAACGCGAATTATGAACATGTTGATTCATATCAATATCGTCCGGTCTGACTTGCATTTCTGTTTCGAAGCGGGAATATTGCATGCTGACTACTTGATTCATTGACTACTTGATTACTTGACTATATGATTTTAAAAGGATTTCTTATACCCAAAATCTCTAAAAGGGTATGACAAAGGTAGTTTTTTAAAATATAATTCAATGGTAAGTCTTATTTCTTTAATTTCAATAAATCAAGTAGTCAAGCAGTCAAATCAGGGTTCAAAATCCTCATTTAAAGCCCCTAAACGAACATTGAAAATAATTCTCGGGCTTTCCTTTCAAAATTCAGAATCTTGCCGTATTTTTGTTGTCCAATATTTTAATTAATCGATTATTTAACACTTTAGTATCATTCAAGAATGTATTTAAGTACTGAAAAGAAAAAAGAGATTTTCAAATCTCATGGAAAAAGCGAAGCCGATACAGGTACCGCTGAAGGTCAAATCGCGTTATTCTCATACAGAATCGCACATTTGACAGAGCATTTAAAGAAAAACAGGAAGGATTTTTCTACACAATTAGCCCTTACTAAATTAGTAGGTAAGCGTCGTGCACAATTAAACTACTTAATGAACAAAGACATTGAGCGTTACCGTGCGATTGTGAAGAAATTAGAACTTCGTAAATAATTTTTTCATGTTTTATGTTTTAAGAGCCGTTTCCGATTCATTTCGGAACGGCTTTTTTGTTTTCAGCCCTTTAATGGGTAAATAAAGAAAAATCAGTACCTTTGCCCCGATTATAACAGAAAAATAATATGTCGAAAATTGGAATTACCCATGAGTTTGAAATGGGTGATGGAAAAAAGATTTCCATCGAAACAGGGAAATTAGCTAAACAGGCTGATGGATCTGTAGTTGTAAAAATGGGAGATACAATGTTGTTAGCAACGGTTGTTTCTTCAAAAGATGCTAAAGAAGGAACGGACTTCTTACCTCTATCCGTTGATTATCAAGAGAAATACGCTTCAACTGGTCGTATACCAGGCGGTTTCTTAAAACGTGAATCTAGATTATCTGATTACGAAGTATTAATTAGTCGATTGGTCGATCGTGCTTTACGCCCGATGTTCCCAGAAGATTACCATGCTGATGTTCAGGTGATGATTTCATTAATCTCTGCCGACAAAAACATTATGCCTGATGCTCTTGCAGCATTAGCGGCTTCTGCAGCTTTAGGAGTATCTGATATTCCTTTTAATGGTCCTATCTCTGAAGTACGTGTTGCACGTATTGATGGTCAGTTCCAAGTAAATCCATATATCGCTGATATCGAAAGAGCAGACATCGACATGATTGTTGCAGGTAACGCTAAAGATATCTGTATGGTGGAAGGTGAGATGAAAGAAGTTTCTGAAGCAGAAATGGCAGAAGCTATCCGCGTAGCTCATGAAGCGATTAAATTACAAGTAAAAGCTCAGTTAGATTTCATCGCTAAAGTTGGTGAAAAAACTAAACGTACATACCAACACGAACCAGAAGCTCGCCCTGAGTTAATGGAGAAAATTCGTGCTTTTGCATACGATAGAGTATATGCTGTTGCAAAATCAGCATTAGGAAAA
>CAZYBY010000043.1:0-2161 GCA_964645385.1 uncultured Sphingobacterium sp. | reverse complement strand
CAACTGGTTGTGCTGGTGATCCAGTTAGTTTAAATGTTGTTGTTATTCCATTAGCAACAGCTAGTATTTCTGGTAATACATCAATGTGTTATAATGATCCAAATCCAAATATCACAATTACATTAACAGGAGTTGGTCCGTACACATTTAGTTATAGCGATGGTTCTACAACTACTACAGTTACAAACCATCCAACAAGTACTTACACATTTACACCTAGCCCTACAATACCTGCAGCAGGTACAAGCCCAGCAACCACAACTTATACTATGGTTTCTGTTAGCAATAAATTCTGCTCTGGTACAACAAGTGGATCAGCTGCTGTAGTTGTAAATCCTAAACCTGTAACATCTGCAATTATTCATTAAGACTTAAAGTTTGTTTCCAAAATTTAATGCCGCTCTCTTGGAATTAAATTATTTAAAAACAAATGTTTCGAATCTGGAAAATATGTTTATCCATGATTGTGGGGATGCTTTGCCTAAAAAATGCGTCCTCACAAACACCGGATTCTGTTATCATCGGTCAAACCGATGTTAAATACAGCGTAATTCAAAGTCCAGGTTCTAACTACCAATGGTTCGTAATTGGTGGTATTTTTAAAACTCCTTCTATTGGTAATACTGTTAAGGTTGACTGGTATATTGATGTGCCTGTTAGAAAAGTTGGTGTGCTAGAAACTAGTGTACACGGATGTTCTGGAGATACTGTTTGGCTAGATGCGGATAAAGGAAGAGTAATTTTTCCTTATATCTATGGTAAACGTTTAGTTTGTGAGGGAGAAAAAGTAGAATTATATGCATCCTCTTCCGATTCCGTTTATAAAGATATTTATTACAAATGGTCGACTGGTGAAATGTCGCAGTCAATCAGTATAAATGTATTTCAGAAAACAACTATTTATTGTGTTGTTTACTACAATGGTGATGCTGTTGATACAGCATTTGCAACAATTGATGTGCTTCCAATTCCGCGCCCCGAATTCTCATGGTCGCCGTTATTCCCTAAAAAAGGAGAAGAAGTTACATTTAGATTTAACGCAAACTATCCTTTTCAATACAATTGGATTATTAATGGTGTTGTTGATACAAGTAAATACAATGAATTTACAACAACCTTTGATTCGGTTGGCGTAAACAAAGTTGGTTTGTATATGAAAAATGAACTAGGATGTGATAATCTAAAAACATATTCTTTCACAATTGAAGGTGATTATCCATTCCATATACCTGAAGCATTTAGTCCGAATGGTGATGGTGTAAATGATGAGCTAGTTTTCGATTTACCAGAAGACTTGAAATCTTTTGAACTAACAGTGTATAACCGCTGGGGTCAAATTGTATTTAGATCAAACTCCTTAGAAGATATAATTTGGGATGGAAAATATGCTGGACAAGAATTAACCGACGGAGCATATATTTATCAAATTGTAACTTATGCTAAAAACAATAAGTATTTACAGCAAAGCGGAACTATTGCAGTAGTGAAATAAATACTCTAAATGGTGTATACTATTTTACGACGAAGCATTAAATCCTAAATCCTAAATTCTAAATATTATTTCTATTGTCAAATCGACAAAATTCTAAATGGAGTTTAGAGCATTATGGATTATTCTACAAGCATCGCGAATTTCAGCTTCAGTAATTATTAATGGTGCTGCTATTCTCATCGCATCTGAACAATGTAAAAACCAATCTACAATTACTCCATTTTCTATACACTTATCGATAACAGCTTTATTGAATTCGAAACTTTTTAGTTGAAGTGAAAACATCAATCCTTCACCGCGAATTTCTTTTATTTCTGGATGTACTAAAAGTGATCTGAATAAATCCGCTTTCTTGTTTACACTCTCTATAATGTTTTCTTCCAATAAAACTTTCAAACTTGCAAGAGCAGCAGCACAAGAAATAGGATGTCCGCCGAAGGTAGAAATATGTCCGAGTATAGGATTATTTGTTAGGGTATGCATTCGTTCTGTTGATGAAACAAAAGCTCCGATTGGCATTCCCGCTCCCATACCTTTTGCTAAAACTAAAATATCCGGAATTATATCATAATGTTGAAATCCGAACATTTTCCCTGTTCTTCCAAAACCTGTTTGAATTTCATCTAAAACAAGTAAACAACCTGTTTCATCACATCTTTCACGAAGTGC
>CAZYBY010000042.1:0-9008 GCA_964645385.1 uncultured Sphingobacterium sp. | reverse complement strand
ATCGTTCTAAATCGAATGAATTCCCTGATTCTACAGGCTTCTTAAATGTTCGTCAAACAAATTCGACTAATATTGGAAGCTTATTTCTAAACTATGGTATTCAATATAAAAGAGAATTTCATAATGATAAATATTTAGTAATAGGATTGAACGGTAATCCAGGTTCAAATTTAAATGCAACACGAAATGCTGTTTCTACTAGATATTACTATGTAAGTTCTTCAGAACGTACAGTAGACTCTATTCAAAGTACTACCGATCAAAAAGGGAAAGTGTATTTCCCTATGATCAATTCATTAGGATTTTCTTATGGGAAAAATAATCATTGGATGATAGGCTCTGATGTAACTCTAGGACAATGGTCTACTTTAAAAATGTTTGATGTTAATCAAAATTTAGAAAATACATTTGATGTAAGTGTTGGTGGATCATATACTCCAGACTATATGGCTGTAGGTAATTATTTCAAAACTGTAGAATACAGATTCGGATTTAATTACAATAAATCTTATGTGAATATTGTTGGAGAAAATATTGACCAAATGTCGGCTACTCTTGGCTTCGGACTACCTTTACCTAAAACTAAATCTAGAATAAACTTGGCTCTTGAATTCGGACAAAGAGGCACTTTAAATTCTGGCTTAATTAAAGAAAGTTATATGGGCATTCATGCAGGATTTAATTTCTGTGATAAGTGGTTTATACAATCTAAGTATGACTAATACTAGAGACTAGTATTGAGATTTTAGATTTTAGAAAAATTGAGAATACAAAATTGGTATATTGTATGTTGAAGCTAATAAAATATAGATTCAGAAAAACTATTTTCGATTTTCGATTTTCTAATTTTCGTATTCTAAAACTAGCTACTAGCTACTCTCTACTCTTCATACTATCTAGTTGCGAGAACGATTTATCTAAAGTCGAGAAGATTGCTTCGAATGAGGTAAGTTTGCCAGTAGAGACCAGTAAAACGGTGGAATTGATATACAGTGATTCGTCAATTGTAAGAGCTAAACTAACTACACCGGTTTTAAAATTCTATAAAGTTACTAATGCTTATCATGAAATGCCGAATGGTTTATATGTGGAGTTTTATGGTCCGAATAATAATATCGAAAGTACATTAAGCGCTAAATACGGAAGGAAATTCCAAAATCAAGGAATCATAGAAGTTAAAGATAGTGTGGTCGTCATTAATGATAAAGGTGAAAGATTAGATACTGAGCGATTAATTTGGAACGAGAAAACGAAGAAGATTTATACAAAGAGTTTTGTGAGGATAACTACTCAAAAAGACATTATGTTTGGAGAGGGTATGGAAGCGAATCAAAACTTCACTAATTATAAGATTTACAAATACAAAGGGAGCGTTAGTTTAGATGAAACCGAACAATAAATTTCAAGAAAATATGTGGTTAGTCATTTTCATGGGCTGCCTACTTGCCACAATCTATGTCTTCCTTGCTCAAAGGGTAGTTTATAAAGACTTCATTCCCATGACATTAGCAACAGCTTTTGCAGCATGGCGATTCTATTCAATCCGAAAAAAAAGGATTTCCTAAAAAGATAAAAATTTGTATTTTGCGCCTCCTTGTGGGCATTGCATAAATGTGACCTACCGGGGCATTCATAGTATAAATTAAAATTTACAATTAATAAGGTATGGGATTAATGAATTCAATGCGCAATAGAGGCGGACTATTAGTAGGTATAATAGCATTCGCCATTGTAGCATTTTTAGCAGGTGATGTTCTGATTTCAGGACGAAATATTTTTGGTGGTGCGCCTTCAGAAATAGGTGAGATTAACGGGAATAAAGTTTCAATTCAAGATTTTCAAGCAAAGCTTGATGCTAACACTGAACAATACAAAAAAAGTACTGGTCAGAATAACTTGAACGAAAGCATGACAGGTTACTTAGTTGACCAAACTTGGAACCAAGTGGTGTATGATGAAGTAATGAAAGATCATATTGCTAAATCTAATATCAAAGTTTCTCCTGAAGAATTATTTGATATGGTTCAAGGATCTAACCCACACCCAGAAGTTCGTCGTGCATTTGCTAACCCGCAAACAGGTGCATTTGATCCAGCTCAAGTGTTAAACTTTTTAAAGAACATGGATCAACAAGATCCAAGTGGTGAAACACGTAAGCAATGGTTAAACTTCGAGAAAGCAATTCAAGAAGAACGTGTTCGTCAGAAATACATGAACGCAGTGAAGGCTGGTTTATATGTACCATCAGCATTTGCGAAAGCAGATTACATGGACAAAAACAAAACAGCTAGCGCTACTTATGTTGTATTAGATTATACTAGTATTTCAGATTCAGCTGTTCAAGTTTCAGAATCAGATATTGCGAACTATTACAATGCTAATAAATACAAGTACAAGCAATCTGAAAATACAAGAAGTTTTGATTATATCTCTTTAGATATCACACCTTCAAAAGAAGATACAATTGAAACTAAAAAATGGATTGATGAACAATATGTAGGTTTACAAAGTTCAACTAACGATTCGTCTTATGTGAATTTGAATGCTGAAACAAAATACAATGGTGCATACAACAAGAAAGGTGAACTACCAGCTTCGTTAGATACTATCATGTTCAGCAAACCTCAAGGTTTCATTTATGGACCATACATCGATGCAGGTTCGTATAAAGTGGCGAAATTAATTGGTATTAAATCTTTACCAGATTCAGTTCGTGCTCGTCATATTTTAATTCCAGTTACTACTTCTCAAGAAGCAGCTAAGAAAACAGCAGATAGCTTGAAAGGCTTAATTGATAATGGTGCAAACTTCGCAGCATTAGCTATGCAATATTCTACAGATGGTTCTAAAGACAAAGGTGGTGATTTAGGATATTTTGATAACAAACAAATGGTTGCACCATTTACTCAGTTCTGTTTCCAAGGAACAAAAGGTAAGGTTGGAGTAGTGTTATCTCAATTTGGATACCATGTTATTGAAATAACTGATCAAAAGAATTTCAATAAACAAATTACAGTAGGCGTTATCGATCGTTCAATTACACCTAGTAATTCAACTACGCAAGCATTATTTAGCAAAGCGAATACTTTATTATCAAGCATCACTTCTTCAAGCGAATTTGATAATGTGAAATTAGATCCAGCATTCAGTAAAAGAGTTGCTGATGATATCAAACAAAACGATCGTTTTGTGGCAGGTATTGAAAGTCCGAGAGAATTAATTCGTTGGGCTTACAAAGCTGATGTAAATGATATCTCTCCACTTTTTGAAACTGGTAACAAATACGTATTTGCTCGTTTATCGAAAATTAAAAATGCAGGTACAGTTCCAATGGAATACTTGAAAACTGAATTAGAAGCTGCAGCTCGTAAAGAGAAGAAAGCAGAAATGTTAAAAGAGAAATTAGCAAATGCAATGTCAGGAGCTTCTAATATTAATCAAGTTGCACAAAAAGTTGGAGCCGTAGCTACACCAGCAGTAGGTATGTCGTTTGCTTTCCCTGTAATCCCAGGAGTATCAAGAGAACCTAAATTAATTGGTACTATCTTCGGTTCATCAAAAGGTAAATTACTTGGCCCAATCGATGGCGAAAAAGGTGTTTATGTTGTATACATTGATAGTTTTACTGATGCATTACCATTGCCAGATTATACTGAAGCAAAAAACAATCTATATAGCAACAACAAAAGCAGAGTTGATAGCGAATTCTTAGAAGGCTTGAAAAAATCAGCGAAGATTGTTGATAATAGAATCCTATTCTACTAGTAACTAGTATTGAGATTTTAGATATTAGATAAATAATATATGAAGCCTCTTCGGAAACGAAGGGGCTTTTTTATTGAATTTAGTTAGCCTCACCCCAACCCCTCTCCAAAGGAGAGGGGCTTTAGCTTAGTTAGTTATCAGGATTCGGACCTTCGGGAACAAAGTATTCACCCAAAACACTTTGCAATTTTGAATATTTGTACATATATTTGTACATAATTTTGTACAAAATGTTGAGCACAACTATATCTGATTTTAGAAAAGACATAAAGAAATACCTTGATAAGGTTTCTAATAATTTTGAGACTCTAATTATAAATAGAGGAAAAGATTCTGGTATCGTTATAATTTCATTAGAAGAGTATAACGCTATGCTTGCTACAAATCACGAATTAAGTTCGAGGAAAAATGAACAAAGATTAGATACGGCAATCGAGAAGTTTAACGAGGGTAAAGGATTTGAACGAAAACTAATTGAGGAATGAAATACATTTTTGAGGATGAATCGTGGGAAGATTATTTGTATTGGCAAAAAACAGACAAGAAAATTCTGAGAAAGATTAATGATTTATTAAAAGACATTTCTCGAAACCCAAACGAGGGCCTAGGTAAACCAGAGCCACTAAAACACAAATACACTGGATATTGGTCAAGAAGAATTGACTTAGAGCATAGGCTAATTTATAAAGTTGTTGAAAACGAAATATGGATTGCTAAATGTAGATTTCATTACGATTAAACAATTATCTTTGCTTTTGTGTATTATATAGGATGAGCACAGTCCCTTCGGCTCCGCTCAGGGACCGAAGAGTACAATCCCTTCGGCTACATTCGGGGGCCTGTGAACAAATGAATATACTAGTATGGAAATAGTTAACAGAGTGGCCCAAAGTGGCCTTATAAGTTTCGATTTAAGTAATTACTACCATAAAGGGGAAAGAGTTGTTTACGATATTAAAGACAATCTTTTTCAGGGTCTGATTTTGCGTGAGAAGGATTTTCGTGACTTTATTAAAGCACACGATTGGACTCAGTATGAAGGTAAAAATGTTGCTATAATATGCAGTGTAGATGCGATTGTGCCAACTTGGGCGTTTATGCTTTTAGCAACTAAATTGGAACCTTTTGTAAATATGCTCGTGTTTGGTGATTTAAATGCACTTGAAGATGCCCTTTTTCGTCAAGCTTTGGCGAAAGTAGATTTGACTGAATTTAAAGACCAAAGAATTGTAATTAAAGGATGTGGAGATATTCCAGTCCCAACTTCAGCTTATGTAGAAATTACTCGTCTGTTTAGACCTATCGCCAAAAGTATTATGTACGGAGAACCATGTTCAACTGTTCCTTTGTATAAAAAAGTTGCTGAATAGTTATTATTATTGCAAAATGAAAAAAATCAGCATTTACGTTTTTCTATTTACAGTCTTATTTTTTCAATTTAATCGTACTGCTTTAGCACAATTGCAGCCCGATTTTAAATTGGGTGCTTTTCAGGTTGGAGAAAAATTAAAATATACTGCCCATTACGGATTTATACATGCCGCAGAAGTAGTTTTCGAAGTTCAAGAGCCTAAAAAAGAAATCAATGGTAAAAAGCCTTTGCATTTTGTGGCAACTGGTAGAACTACTCCTTCTTTCGATTGGTTCCTGAAAGTTCGTCACCGTTACGATTCTTATGTTGATCAAGCGCAATTGCTTCCTATGCAATTTACAGAAAGTGTTAGAGAAGGAAAATATAAAAGAGATAGCTATGCTAATTTCGATCAAAAAGGCAATAAAATAATAGCTTCTAAAGGTACCTTCACTTCTCCAGATGTAACTTTCGATATCCTTTCAATGTATTATTTCGCACGTTGCTTGGATTTGAAATATGTTAAAGTTGGAGAAATTATCAAGATGAAATATTTTCTTGATGATGGTATTTATCCTTTAGATATTGAATACTTAGGGAAAGAAACTATTACAACAGAAAGTGGTAAATTCGAATGCATAAAATTTAGTCCTGCCTTACAACCTGGTAGAGTATTTCGTAAAGATAGTCGCATGTATATGTGGATTACCAACGACGCAAACAGAATTCCTGTAAAAGTAGAAGTTGAAATATTAATTGGTTCACTAGTATTGGAGTTAGAAAAATACGAGGGACTTAAAAACCCAATAACTTCATTAAGATGATCCCTCACGAAAACACTATTTTATCCGATGAATTATTCACCGAGCAGTTTGTATGCAATTTAAGCAAATGCAAGGGTGAATGCTGTGTGGCTGGCGATTCTGGAGCTCCATTAGATGAAGAAGAATTAGAAATTATCGAACGTGTATTCGACAAAGTGAAGCCTTACTTAAATGAAAAAGGCTTGAAAGCTATCGAAGAACAAGGCAAATGGTCCTTAGATTTCGAAGGTGATTATACCACTACATGTGTTGATGGCGACAAAGAATGCGCTTATGTAATTTTCGAAAATGGCATTACACAATGTGCTTTCGAAAAAGCTTATAACGATGGAGTGATTGATTGGAAAAAACCAATCTCTTGCCATTTGTATCCAATCAGAATTACCAAATACCCTGATTACGAAGCATTAAACTACGACCGTTGGAGCATTTGCAGCGATGCTTGCTCGTTCGGCAAAGAACTTAAGGTAACTGTATTTGATTTCCTCAAAGAACCTCTTATTCGTAAGTATGGGGAAGAGTGGTATTCTGAAGTTTCAAAATTCAAATCCCAATAATTACTGAGACCAAAGCTCCACCCCTCAACTCCGTTCGGGGACCGGTGACGAACTCAGGTCCCCGAACGAAGCGAAGCGAAGTTGAGGGGCGGAGCTTCGAGTCTTCGAACCTTCGAAATAATTTGTTAAATTCGTGGCTAAAATTTAATTGCTCAATAAAATGAAAGGTATAATTCTAGCCGGTGGATCTGGTACTCGTTTGCATCCTTTAACGCTTGCCATGAGCAAGCAGATGATGCCCGTTTACGATAAGCCAATGATATATTATCCACTATCGTGTTTGATGATGGCTGGCATTAATGAAATCCTTATTATTTCTACTCCTCACGATTTACCAAATTTTCAAAAACTTTTAGGAGATGGTAGTACTTTGGGTTGTAAGTTTGAATATAAAGTTCAAGAACAACCGAATGGATTAGCGCAAGCTTTTGTAATTGGAGAAGAGTTTATTGGCAAAGATAAAGTAGCCTTAATTCTCGGAGATAATATTTTTTACGGATCCGGATTAGCAGAGCTATTACAAAGTAATAATAACCCAGATGGTGGCGTTGTATATGCTTACCACGTAAGCGACCCTGATCGTTATGGTGTAGTGGAGTTCGATGCTAAAATGAATGCTGTTTCTATTGAAGAAAAGCCAGCTCAACCTAAATCGAATTACGCTGTACCTGGATTATATTTTTACGACAACTCAGTTGTTGAAATTGCTAAAAATATTAAGCCAAGCCCAAGGGGTGAATACGAAATAACTGATGTAAATAAAGTGTATCTTCAACAAGGTAAACTAAAAGTAGGAATTCTAAATCGCGGTACAGCTTGGTTAGATACTGGAACCTTTGCATCCTTAATGCAAGCCGGACAATTCGTTCAAGTTATTGAAGAACGTCAGGATTTAAAAATTGGATGCATAGAAGAAGTTGCCTATAGAATGGGATTTATTGATAAAGCACAGTTGCGCAAGTTGGCCGAGCCTCTTGTAAAAAGTGGATACGGACAGTATTTAAATAGAATTGCAGACATATAAAATTGAACAATTATACGTCGGAACGGTCCCTGAGCGTAGCCGAAGGGCGCTTCGACAATAAAAAAAATAAATAAAATGTCGGAGTGAGGACACTCCGACGAACAATAAATACAAATTATGAATTATTTAGGACCAGAATTAGCTCAGTTTTCAGATCAGATTGATTACGCCATTAAAAATTACTACGCTCATGGTAAAAAGATTAGTGACTTCAAACATATTGTCATTAGTGGATTAGGTGGTTCTGGTATCTCTGGAAAAATTATCAAGAGTTACTACATCAACAAAATTGATATTCCTATCGAAACAGTTTCAGATTATCAATTACCAAAATTTGTTAATGCAGATAGTCTTGTTATTCTATGTTCTTATTCAGGAAATACAGAAGAAACTTTAAGCGCTTATGCTGATGCAAAAATGAAAGGCGCAACTTGTATCGCATTAACTGTGGGAGGTAAACTTGCTGAGTTAGCAGAGAAAGACAATGTTCCAGTTTATAAAGCTGTTGGAGGTTATCAACCACGTGTAGCATTTGGTTATCCTATCACATATTTATTTTTAATTTTCTCAGAATTATTAGGATTAAATATTGATGCTGAATTAAACGGAATAATTAAAACTGTTTCTAATGTTGATGATTATAAAAGAAGATCAGAATTCATCAAGAATCAATTTGCAAATACGATAAAAAGTAAATATGTAATTATCGCTTCACCCGACATGGAAGGATTAGCAATTCGTTTTGCACAACAAGTACAAGAGAATGCGAAGTTAGAGGCGTTTGTAGTTGTTCTTCCAGAAGCAAATCATAATGTGATAGAAAGCTATTATCAAAAATGGGATTCGAATTATATTATGTTGAATTCTGGTTCGAATAAAAGAATTAATTTAAGATTCAGCTTCATCAAAAATTTATTAGAATCATACGGTTCATTTGTACACGAGATGGATGTGAAAGCATTATCGATGGAACATATGTATGATACGGTATTCTTAATGGATTGGTTAAGTCTTCAGATTGCTCACGAAGTATCTGCTGTATCAAATCAGATTAAAAATATTATCGATTTAAAAAACTTCTTAAATAATCAGTAGTGAAAGTAGCATTAATTACAGGCGTTACCGGACAAGATGGTGCGTACTTAGCGGAGTTTCTTTTGAAGAAAGGATATTTTGTTCATGGAATAAAACGCCGTAGTTCATCCTTCAATACAGAACGTATCGATCATTTATATCAAGATCAACACGATGGGAAAGTGAATTTCAAATTGCACTATGGCGATTTAACAGATTCGACAAACCTTATTCGTATTATTCAAGAAACACAACCTGATGAGATTTACAACTTGGCAGCAATGAGCCATGTGAAAGTAAGTTTCGATACTCCAGAATACACAGCTAATGCCGATGGAATTGGTACCTTAAGAATTTTGGAAGCGATTAGAATTTTAGGTTTAACAGAAAAAACTAAATTCTACCAAGCATCA
>CAZYBY010000041.1:0-6571 GCA_964645385.1 uncultured Sphingobacterium sp. | reverse complement strand
CGCCTTATTGGCGTGCCGACATAGGATTCTCTAAAGAATGGTTAGGTAAAAAAAATGGAGGCACTGCAAAAATTGGTCCCTTCAAAAACATCATGTTATACGCTGAGGTATTCAACTTATTCAAACGCTCGAACATTATTTCCTATTTATGGATCCGCGACGTACGCGACCAACAATACGCTATACCTAATTATCTAACTTCAAGACAAATTAATGTAAGGTTAGTAGGGAAGTTCTGAGAATGTGATACTGCGCCAATATTTATAATAAAGTAGAAAAGTCCCTCTGCGTCTTCTGCGACCACCACGTATACTAAATTCCCTATCAACATCGTTTTACCAATATGAAAAACCAACGTCTTATTTACATACTTATCGCCATTGGGGTAATTTTATTTATTCCATACATCGCAATGAAATTTACAAATGAAGTAAATTGGACTGGATCCGATTTCGCTATTATGGGAATTCTACTTCTTGGTACTGGAATGACCTGCGAATTCATCCTTCGAAAAGTAAAGAAAACGAAAGACCGACTTGTCTTCTGTGGTATTGTTTTACTATTGTTTTTATTGATTTGGGCGGAATTAGCTGTGGGGCTTTTTTAATTTGTTAATAGGTTAATATGTTAACAGGTTAATTTAACATTCTCGCAATTATTCTGCGATCTCCGCATCTTGGTCCCTGAGCGTAGCTGAAGGGTTGCGTCTATGCGTTATCGCTCCACCAACTCGAACACCGACAAAAAATACTGCGGTTTGCCTAAGGTTTCGAAAGATTCAGGGTATCCAATTCCACCTAGGTTGTAACAAACTACCAATTTATTATTTTCGATTTTATAGATGGCTGTGAAATGCTTGCCTTTATTAACACCTTCTTTACCATAGATGTCGATTTTATTTTTCCAAACAGAAATTTTTCCTCTGTCGATATTTTCTGCTTCAACGATATATGTGGAATCTTTAATAGTTAGTTTCTGCTTAGAATAAAAGGCTTTCGGTATTGCATTTCCTGCTAATTCTTGTTTCACTGGAACCCATGTACCATTAAGCTTTTTCGGACCTGTACCAATTTTTGGTTGAGTGGCACAACCAATACTGAATATGATTAAAATGAATAGTAAAGTTTGTTTCATTTGATTTTATTATAATTTCATTCGTTGAAGTACTGCATCCAATTTGACGAAGTTCTCTTCATTTTTTTCTAAGATAAAACTTCTTAATGAATCAGCTTCTTTTTCTGAATTAAAAATCATATTGAAAATTACTTTAGTATTTCCGTCACCTTCTTTTTCGAAATGCACATTTACCATAAATCTTGGGTTGGGGAAATGATCCCATGCTAGAAATTCGTTCGGTTTCACTTCTGTAAATACACATTCATTCGGAAAATCTCTGCCATCCGGACCGTGCATTACAAAAATCCATTTGCCTCCTGGCTTTAAATTATGTTCTTGAAAAGTGTTGGTAAAACCTGCTGGTCCCCACCACTGAATTAGGTATTCAGGATCAGCCCAAGCTTTGTAGACAAGTTCTAGAGGAGAGAGAAATATGCGAGTGGATGTTATCATATTGTAAATATCTAAATACTAAATAAAATAATTAATTATCAAGGACTAATGATCAATGCTAAAACTAATGTTAAAACTTTAGGCTACAAGCAACCAGCTACCAATTTTCAAAGGCCATTTCAAACTTAATCTCCTTTGGTCCATTAGTACCAACTTCTTGCCAGCCTGCCTTGCGATAGAATTTTTCTGCTCTTGTATTTGGCGCAGTACCCAACCAAATTGTTTCTTTGGTTTGAGAGAAGTACCAATTCATCATCTCATCGTGTAGTATTCTACCGATACCTCGTTTTTCATATGCTGGATCTACAAATAATGCCCAAACATTATTTTCTTTCATATCTACAATCGCAAAGCCTACAAGCTTTTCATGATGGATATATACCCAACCTTTACCACGAACATTTATAAACTCTTCGCAATCTGCATCACTTACCAATGCCGGGTCCGACAACATGTTTTCTTTAACTAGGTTTCGGACAATTTGAATTTGGGGTATGTCAGCGGTATTAGCAATACGTATCATTTATTAAAAGTAATATTAATCATAAGAACTATGAAATTTCGATTATTCGGAACTTCGATTAACTTTGTGCAACAAATTTACATTAAGCATGCAACATCACAATTTTGGTGCAGGACCCTGCATTTTACCGAAAGAAGTTTTCGAAGAAGCAGCTCAAGCTGTTTTATCATGGGGCAACACAGGCTTGTCTATACTTGAAATCTCTCATAGAACTCCTGAATTTGAAGCCGTTGTAGACGAAGCCGTACAACTAATTAAAGATTTAATGGGTGTACCTGAAAATTACAAGGTTATTTTTGTTCAGGGTGGTGCAAGTCAGCAATTTGGTATGTTACCTATGAACTTGCTAAACGAAAACGAGAAAGCTGCTTACTTAGATACAGGTGTTTGGGCAAATAAAGCGTTGAAAGAAGCTAAATTATTCGGAAATGCTACTGCAATCGCTAGTTCTAAGGATTCTAACTATACTTTTATTCCGAAGGATTATGAAATACCTACGGATGCTAAATATTTCCATTGCACTTCTAATAATACCATTTATGGTACTCAAATGCAATCCTTCCCAAAATCGCCGATTCCAATGGTTTGCGATATGTCGTCGGACATTATGAGCCGTGTGGTGAATGTTGCCGACTTCGATTTAATTTATGCTGGTGCTCAAAAGAATATTGGCCCAGCGGGCAGCACTGTCGTGATTTTAAAAGAAGAAATTTTAGGAAAAGTAGATCGCAAAATCACAGCAATGTTGGATTATAAAATTCATATTGAAGGTGGTTCTATGTACAATACTCCTCCAGTATTTGCTATTTATGTAGCGATGTTAAACTTACGTTGGTTGAAAAAGCAAGGTGGAGTAGTAGAAATGGAACGTCGTAACAACGAAAAAGCTGCATTGCTTTACGCTGAAATCGACCGCAATTCAATGTTCAAAGGAACTTGCGCTATAGAAGATCGTTCGCGTATGAACGTATGTTTTGTAATGAATGATTCGTCTAAAGAAAAGGAATTTTTAAAAGCTGCAGAAGCTGCAGGCTGTATAGGATTAAAAGGACATCGCAGTGTGGGAGGCTTCCGTGCTTCAATGTACAATGCATTACCTTTATCAAGCGTTCAAGCTTTGGTTGATGTAATGGCTGATTTTGAAAAAAACAATGGTTAATTTGAACAATTTGAATTTAAAGGATTACAAGAATTTCAATAAGACCATAAATTATAAAAACAGTAGTCATTGAGTTTCTAAATACTCAATACTCAATACTTACAACTATAATGAAAATATTAGCTAACGACGGAATCGATCCGATCGGTAAAAAAATGTTAGAGGATGCGGGTTTTACTGTAGATACTCAGAATATTCCTCAAGACCAATTAGCAACACGTTTACAAGAGTACGATGCGCTTACAGTGCGTTCGGCTACTAAAGTGCGTAAAGATTTAATTGATGCTTGCCCTAACCTTAAACTTATTGGTAGAGGTGGTGTAGGAATGGATAATATAGATGTAGATTATGCTCGCTCTAAAGGCATAACGGTTGTCAATACTCCAGCGGCTTCTTCTTTATCTGTGGCGGAATTGGTTTTCGCGCATTTATTTACAGGAATTCGTTTCTTAGAAATGTCGAATCGTGAAATGCCTGTTCGTGGTGATTCAGCGTTCAACGATTTGAAAAAAAACTATGCAAAAGGTGTTGAACTTCGCGGTAAAACTTTAGGTGTTATGGGCTTCGGTCGTATTGGTCGTGAAGCTGCTAAAATTGCTATTGGTTTAGGTATGAATGTGTTGGCTTTCGATATTTTCGAATTTAATCCTGAAGTAGAAATTCAATTTGCTGATGAGCAAAAAATGATATTTAAAGTGAGTTCAGTTACTAAAGAATATTTATTGAAGAACGCTGATTTTATTACGCTTCACGTACCTGCAATTGATGGGAAACCTGTAATTGGTACTGATGAATTCGCGATGATGAAAAAAGGTTCTGCAATTGTAAATTGTGCTCGTGGAGGTGTAATTGATGAGAATGCTTTGATTGCATCTTTAGATGCCGGACATTTAGCATTTGCTGGAATCGATGTTTTCGAAAACGAGCCAACTCCTTCGAAAGCAATTTTATCGCATGCTAAAATTTCTTTAAGCCCTCATATTGGTGCTGCAACAAACGAAGCGCAAGAACGTATAGGAGTAGAGCTTGCTCAATTAATGATTGAAGCATTAAGTTAGTAATATGCCTAGGATTAAAGCTTTTAAAGGACTTCGCCCTTCTGTTGACAAAACTTTGCAAGTTATTGCAAAACCATTTGATCAGTTTTACACAGAATCGGCAAAGCAAATTTTGCAATCAAATCCTATTTCATTTTTGCATACCATAGAACCTTTAATCGATAACCCATATATGCGTGGTTCTCGTGAAGAAATGATTTTCAAAAAAGCAAAAGAATTTTTCGAAGATTTCATTGATGATCAGGTTTTATTATCGGATCCTAAAGAGGCAATTTATATATACAGAACATTGAATAAAGGGCGATGGCAAACTGGCATTTGGTGCGTAACAGCTATCGACGATTATTTAGATAACACTCTGCGAAAGCACGAACATACTCGTGCCGATCGTGAAAAAGATTTGATTGAATACCTTGATAATACTGGCATAGACGCGAATCCAGTTTTAGTTACTTATGCAGGTACAGAAGCAATTCAACACATCATCAATAATAAGATTACTGAAAAACCTTTAGTAGATTTCTTTGCAGACGATCAACAACATCAGTTATGGATGATTGATGAAGAGGAGAGTATTAAAACGATTATAAGTGAGTTTCAGAAACTACCTGCTTCATATATTGCCGATGGACATCATCGTGCTGCTGCGGCTTCTTTAGCTGGAATTCAGCGCCGTAAAAATAATCTTCGTCACCGTGGTCACGAGGATTATAATTTCTTCAGCACATTATATTTTACGTTCGATCAATTAATCGTATTCGAATTTCAACGTTTAGTAAAAGATTTGAATGGATTATCAGAACAAGAGTTTTTAAATAAACTGAAAGAACAATTTACACTAACTGAAACAAATACACCGAAGCCAACTGCTCCACATGCTTTTCATTTATACATGGATAAAAAATGGTATGAGTTGATCATTCCGGAAGCTATGATTTCTGTTTCAGATCCTGTGGTAAGATTAGATGTGAGCATCCTTCAGGATAAAATCTTAAACCCAATTCTAGGCATTGAAGATCCTCGCAGAGATAAGAGAATTAAATTTGTTGGCGGACCGACACCTGTGGAGGATGTAGTAAATACAGTAGATTCAGGGGAAATGAAATTGGCATTTTTCTTATATCCAACTTCTATAGATGAACTAATAGCTGTTGCTGACAATGGTAGTGTGATGCCTCCAAAATCGACATGGTTTGAGCCGAAGTTACATTGCGGCTTATTAATACATCGTGTTGTTTAATAATTTTGATTAAGCTTCTTCTTCGAAGAAATCAATTAACGCGTTGAAGTAGTATTCATCCCAACCATCAGCCATATCTTCGAAATCCTCATCGGGAATATTAGTGTGAACAAGTTCAACAGATGTAGTGCCAGCGCGTTTACCTTCGTGAAGCTTAATGGTTACAATAGAATCGTCTGTGATTCCTTCGAAATACCAATTTTGAACTATCTTTTTATTTTCAATAAACTCAACATTCTTCCCGCAAATATCTCCATCCCATAATGAAAATTCTGAGCCTGCAACTGTACTCATTTCAGCTGGCGCACCTGTCCATAATTGAATGGTTGTAGGTGTTGTAAGAGCTAAATATACTTGGTCCGGAGTAGTCGGAATCTCATAATATTTCTTGAATGTTTTCATGTTCATTTCTTATAATTCGTAAACGGTACCTTTTTTCGCTCTCACAGTTTCTATACCCATCAATTCTACATTGGTTTGTAGGGCTTCCATCGATTCGGGTTCTCCGTGCACCAAAAATACTTTTTTTAATCGACTTCCTTTTGCTGCTTTAATATAATTTATCAATCCCTCATGGTCGGCATGTGCACTAAACAGGTCGGTTTGTTTAATTCCTGCGAATACAGAGAGTTCTCTGCCGTTTATTTTTACAATTGGAGCACCATCCAAAAGTCTTCTGCCCAAAGTGCCTTTCGCACAATATCCTATGAATAGGATGTTGGCGTAATAGTTTTGAATATTATGATATAAATGATCTTGAATTCTTCCACCCTCCAGCATTCCTGCTGAAGAAATGATAATGCAAGGCTCGAAGAAATTTGAAATTTGTTTGCTCTCTTTTAAAGTCTCTACATATTTCAAACCATCAAACTCAAATTCATCTCCAAATTTCTGGAAGAATTCTTGTGCTTCTTCGTTTAATAAAGCATGATGTTTTCGATATACTTCTGTACCTGCCATGCCTAATGGACTATCTACAAATACATTAATTTTTGGAAGCTTTTTATCTTTAAAAATTTTAT
>CAZYBY010000040.1:0-4379 GCA_964645385.1 uncultured Sphingobacterium sp. | reverse complement strand
CGGACAAATCGCTTATCTTTTAAGAACTGGAATTAGACCTAACGGTACTTTCATACCGCCATATATGCCAAAGTTTAATGGAATGGCAGATGAAGATATTGAATCTATTTTAGCTTGGTTACATTCAGATGATCCAATGCTCGCAGAAAGTAATGCTGTTCCACCTCAAAGTGAGCCATCGTGGTTTACCAAGTTTTTATGCACAGTAGCTATTAAACCTTTACCATATGATGGTAGTCCACGTGCATTACCTGATACTAATGATGCTGTGGCTCACGGTAAATATTTAGCAACATTTCAACTTCAATGTTTTGCTTGTCATTCACATGATTTTGCTAAGAATAATGATCTACAACCTGAACTGTCTGAAGGATTTTTTGGAGGTGGTAATCCTATGCTTGATTATGACGGTAATACAGTAATGACTGCTAATTTGACAATGGATGAGGAAACTGGAATTGGATCTTGGACTGAAGAACAATTTGTAAAAGCAGTAAAAACTATGCAAGCTCCAATGGGCAAAACTCTTAGTTACCCTATGGAACCCTATTCTATGTTAGATGACCAAGAGGTAAAGCATATTTATGCTTATTTGAAAACAATTCCAAAGATTAAGAATAGAGTTGCTAGGAAAATGTGAAAATTGACTACTTGAACGCTTGACAACTTGATTCTAGATTAGATGAAAATATATTTCACCAACTACTAACCATCAAGTTGTCAAGTAATCAAGTAATCAAGTAATCAAGTAGTCTATTAGTCAATAGTAGCAATGCACTTCAACTCAATTGCAATTGGAGTCGGAAGACAATTGATTTCGCAAGTTGTACGACAAGGTAAATTATCTTTAAAATATTCAGCATAAATTTCATTGTATTTCTTGAAATCATCTTTCATGTTTGTAAGAAATACTGTTACATCTACGAGTTTATCCCACGAAGAACCAGCCTCTTCTAAAATCAACTTTACATTATTAAATACTGATCTGCATTGGATTTCAATATCGTATGATGTGATGTTGCCGTTTTCATCTAATTCTACTCCAGGAATTTTCTTAGTTCCTTTTTCTCTTGGACCTACTCCAGATAAAAACAATAAATTTCCTACACGACGAGCGTGAGGATATAAACCAACAGGTTCAGGGGCTTTAGATGAGTTTATAATAGACATTTGTTAATTTGTTAATGAGTTAATATGTTAATCAGTTAATGTGTTAATATTTTATACAAACATTCTTTGCTTCGGTGAAGAATCTTAGTGCTTCCCAGCCTCCTTCTCTTCCAACACCTGAATTTTTCATGCCACCAAAAGGTGTACGTAAATCTCGAAGCAACCAGCAATTAATCCAAATAATTCCACACTCTACTTTTTCTGCCATTCTGTGTGCACGAGTTAAGTTTTCTGTCCAAATACTAGATGCCAATCCATACTCAGTCGCGTTTGCATATTGTAAAACCTCTTCTTCAGTATCAAAAGGTGTTAGTGTTACAACAGGTCCGAATATTTCTTCCATATTTGTTCTGCAATTATATGCTAAACCTTCGATTACAGTAGGTTTGATGAAGTAACCATTTTCACATCTTCCACCGGGATTTACAACTTCTCCACCAGTTAAAATTTTACCTCCTTCTTGCTTAGCAAGTTCTATATATGATAAGATTTTTTCATAATGAGGTTTTGAAACTATTGCTCCAACATTTACATCAGAATTTGGATCTCCAACTTTTAATGCATTTACTTTTTCAATAAACGCTTCTTTAAACTTCTCATAAATTGGTCGTTCAATAAAAATTCTTGAGCCACATAAACAAATTTGACCTTGATTTTCAAACGATGATCTAACCGTAGTTTTTATCATGTTTTCAAAATTACAATCAGCAAAAATAATATTCGGATTTTTACCTCCTAATTCTAAGGAAAGTTTTTTAAACATTGGCGCAGCAATACCTGCAATAGTTCTTCCTGTTGCTGTTCCACCAGTAAACGAAATAGCTTTGATATCTTTATCTCTGCTAATTGCATCACCTACTTTCTGACCTACTCCATGAACAATATTTAAAACTCCTTTGGGTAAACCAACTTCTTTACAAACTTCTGAAAGTAAATATGAAGTATATGGTGTTATTTCAGAAGGTTTTGCCACAACACAATTTCCAGCCGCTAATGCAGGTGCTATTTTCCAAGAGAATAAATACAATGGCAAATTCCAAGGTGATATACAAGCGACTACTCCAATCGGTCTGCGTAAAGTATAATTAACACCAACACCTTCCATAAAATGAGTTTCGGTAGAAGATTGTTGAATTGCAGTTGCGAAAAATCTGAAATTACTTACCGCCCTAGGAATATCCACTCTTCTAGCTAAGCTCAATGGCTTACCATTGTCTAAACTTTCTGCTGCAACAAACTCTTCCATACGAGCTTCAATACCTTTTGCAATAGCTTCTATATATTGAGCACGTTTTTCATAATGCATATTACCCCAAGCCTCTTCAGCTTCTTTGGCAGCTTTTACTGCAAGTGATACGTCATCTGAATCCGAATCAGGAATCATAGAAAATACAGAGCCTGTCGCAGGATCTATGTTCTCCAAGTATTGCTTTTTCGATGGCTCTATGAGTTCTCCGTTTATGTAGTTCTTTAAATAAATCATATCTGGTAATGAGTAGTGAGCATTGAGTACTGAGTATTTCGTTCGTCGGAGCGTCCTCGCTCCGACATTTTGATTGTTTTATTTAGTGTCGGAGCGAGGACGCTCCGACGAACAGATTAATTATGCTTCTAATATCTAACAAATCATCCCGATAACTATCGGGACTTAAAACTTGAATTAAAATGCCATTGTTCTACCACCATCCACAGCAATACTTTGTCCGTTGATATATGCTCCAGAAGGGGATGCTAAAAATGCCGCCAATCCTGCAATTTCTTCTGCAGTACCAAATCTCCCAGCTGGAATTTCAGATAACATTTCTTTCTCAACTTCATCAATAGCGTGATTCGTTTTAGTTGCCTTACCTTGGATAATGCTTTCTAAACGTACTGTTTTGGTAGCTCCAGGTAATACATTGTTTACAGTTATACCATCTTTTGCTACTTCAAAACTTAAAGTTTTAGCCCATCCGGCTACAGCTGCTCTAGTACTATTCGATACCCCTAAACCCTTCAAAGGTTGACGAACTGAAGTAGAAACTACATTTATAATTCTACCCCATTGTTGTTTCTTCATATGCGGCAAAACTGCTTGTACTAATACATGATTACACAATAAATGCGATTGATAAGCAGCCATAAACGCTGTAGCATCTGCATCAACGATTGGACCTGCTGGTGGACCGCCTGTGTTGTTAATAAGAATATCTACAGTTTTATTCTCTAAATATTGATTTACTTTAAATTGAACATTTTTATAATCAGAAAAATCTGCTACTAAGTATTCGTGTCCAGCGTTCAGAGGTAATTCATTTAATACCTCTTTCAAGCCTTGCTCATTGCGGGCTAAAAGAGTTACGTTAGCACCTAATTGTGCTAATTCTAGTGCAATTGCTTTACCTATACCTTGTGTACTGCCACACACTAATGCTCGTTTACCTCTTAAATTTAAATTCATATAATTCAATATTTCCTCAAAGATACATAAGTAAGGCATACTTCGAAATGAAAAATGCTTGTTTAAATGCTTTGTAATGCATTTTTCAAATTGTACATTTACCGAACAAATATTTCAAGCTATGGCTATTCAAAGACCCTTTAACTTCAAAAAATGGATAGATGAAAATAGACATCTATTAAAACCACCTGTAGGAAATCAATGTGTATATAAAGATGCCGAGAATTTTATAGTAATGGTAGTTGGTGGACCGAATTCACGAAAAGACTTTCATTATAATGAAAGTGAAGAACTTTATCTTCAAATTGAAGGAAATATGGTGCTAAGAATTATTGAAGATGGGAAACCTGTTGATATTCCAATAAATGAAGGTGATATGTTTTTATTACCTCCCAAAACACCTCACTCTCCACAACGTCCAGAAAATACAGTTGGATTGGTTATAGAAAAAGTAAGAGATAAAGAGTTGGATGGATTTTTATGGTTCTGTGAAAGTTGTAACGAAAAATTATACGAAGAGTATTTCTTAGTTACGGATATAGTAAAGCAACTACCTCCAGTTATGGAGAAATTTTACTCATCTGAAGAGCATAGAGTATGTAATCATTGTGGTAATGTAATGACACCACCTGTAAAGAAATAGATGAAAATAGACATCCATACTCATATTATTCCTGAACATATGCCACGTTGGTCGGAGAAATTCGGATACGGAGGCTTTATTCACCTTGATCATCATAAACCATGTTGTGCAAGGATGATGCAGGAT
>CAZYBY010000039.1:0-11874 GCA_964645385.1 uncultured Sphingobacterium sp. | reverse complement strand
GTTTAGCAGGAAATGTAGATTACCCAGTCGAGCTTACATTGTTAAGCTCTAAATATTGTAATCAGTACGATACGATAAAACGTGTAGTAAATTTTAAAGTAGTACCGATGCTAGACATAGAAAAACCTTTAGTTCCGGATGTGTTTTCTCCGAATGGCGATGGGCAGAATGATGAATATAAAATATACTTAGCTCAAAGAACTATTTGTCCGAATGATTTTGAATTCATTGTTTTTGATCGATGGGGACAAAAAATATTTGTAACTACCGACCCAGAATTTATATGGTATGGTGAAGGGTGTACAGCGGGAGCTTACATATATTACATGAAAATTGGCGAAACAAAATATTCCGGTTTTATCGCATTGGTAAAATAATTTCGTTTCGAATGCCGCAATTTTCGAATGCAATTTATATATCAAGTAATCATATTTTGCAGCTGAATTACATTATTAGCATAGCTAAAAAGAGAAAAATTTAAAGTATTTCAGAGTTATCTTTTCCTCGTTCGATTGCTCCAATGTCCGTTTGAGCTTCAAAATCAACTCTTTCAACCAATTTAGTGCTAGAATATGATAAAAATCATATTCCACCTTGAGTAATGTCATATTAGTGGCTTTTAGTTTCAGATATTTTTGAATATGCAACTTTCGATTTATAGCAGAATTAATTCAAAAAGTAGCATTATTCTATCAGGCATATTTTAAGTATAACTTAGATTAGCAGTATTTTAACTATATTTAGGTATTAAGTACTTAAATCTACTATCATGGCAAAAGAAAAAAGTGTAAAAAAAGAGGCTAAAAAAGCTCCGGCACTAACCCCAAAAGAAAAGAAACTAGCAAAAGCGGAAAAGAAAGCAAAGAAAGATTATTAAGAGTAGTGAGTAGTGGGTAATGAGTATTGAGAAATTTTATTATTTATTAATTTCCCAATACTCATTACCCACTACTCACTACCCAAATAAGAGTATGTCTTATCCCTTAAAAACCCCTCATCAGTGAGTGTTTTTAAAAAAGCAATCAGTGCTTTTTTGTCTTGTTCCCCTAATTCGATTTTCATTTTATTATTTGTTGAATAATGAAATAGCACCATTTGTAAGTTTTGAAATCTACCATCGTGCATATAAGGCGATGTAACAGCAATATTTCTCAAAGTGGGTACTTTGAATAGCATTGAATCTTTTATTGATTGAGTGACCTTCATTCGGCCTATATCATTTAATGTTGGGTCAATCTCTATTCCGTTTTTTTGAAAGGTGTTGTTCGTGAACAATGGCTCAGTATGACAATTATTGCATTTAGACTTAAAAATTTCATACCCCTTTTCCTCTTGCTCAGTAAATTTAACATCTGAGTGTTGAGCTATTACCTTATCGTATTTAGAATTACAACTCACTAAGCTTAAGCAATACTGTGCTATTGTTTTCAATACTCTTGATCCTGAAATAATGCTATCGCCATATACTTCAGTAAATTTATTTCTATAGCGTGGAGATTTTTGTAAAGTAGAGACTACATTTTTTATTGAATTACCCATTTCATTTGGATTTTCAATAGGGGCCAACGCCTGTACATCAATATGATGAATTGCTCCATCCCACATAAACGATTTCATCCAAGCTAAATTAATCAAGGCTAAGGAGTTTCTATTTCCTATTTTTCCATCTATACCATGACTTAAATCGTGATCGATATGTGTAAACCCTGATTGTTGTAAATGACAACTAGAACATGAAATGCTCCCATCCCTAGATAGAATCGGGTCGTTAAAAAGCATTTTTCCCAACTTTACGATAGAACTATCTAGTGGATTTTTTTTGAAATCATAAACTGGCTTTGGCCATGATTTTGGATAATTCAAAGTATACTCAGTTCCTTTTTTAAAAGAAAATATTATCAAAATGAACACTAATAGGAAGCAATATTTATACATTATTTACATTCCTTTTATAAAAACTTCCTGAAATATTTTTGAAATCTCCACAGCTCTAATACCCGGAATCATTACACTAGGTTCCTCTTTTAAATTTATATGTTGAATAAAGTTTAAAAGGTTTACATCAATTTTAGTATTTACTTTATTCGGATTATCAATAATGATGGTTTGAAGAGCATACTGATTTGGTAAAAATCCACCAATATGAAATTGAAATCTGTTCTTACGTGTATTACATTTTGGAGATGTACCTTCTAATTTAAAATTGATATACCCACTTTGCCACGACCAATACATTCCATTTGTAGGGTCGAGTTCAGCTTCCTGAACACCAAGTCTATTGATATTGCTATCAATGCCAATATCAAAGCTTAATTTATCGATTAATAAATGTGAAGGGATTGGAGATATCATTTTAACTATTGAATCTTCTGATAAATTAATTAATCTAAACAGAGAAGAGTTTTTAAAAACAATAGAATTCTGATAATAATATGTCAAATTTGAAATGTAAAATTTGCAAGTTGTTATTTGGATACTATCTTTTTGAAGAAATTCTTTTCCTTGTAATCTAAAAGTTATTTCCGTTGGAACTAATTTCTGTGCATAGGAATAGTTCGAAAAATATAAGTAAGAAATTAGTGCAAATACAAATAATTTGAACTTTAGCATTATGGTCGTTTAGGTTTGAACAATGAACTTAATTCTAAACTTAAGGATTTAAATTTATCTTTTTGTTCTGAAGTACAAAGCTTTTCAATCTCTTTAAAGTGTTGAACATTTATTTTTTCTATATCATTGTGTATGCTGTTAATTGCATTAATGATGGAGTCGATGGATTCATTCTTATTATCAAGAGAAGAATAAAGTAATGATTTTAGCGTGAATAATTGTTGTTCAGCATTGCTAATTGAATTCCTATGCCATTCAATTAATGAATCGTATTCTTTTACTTGTTCTTTATTAAAATCGAGTTTTTTAATAATATACTCACGAGGGCCTTCATTTTTATGCATTCCATTCCTCGGGTTGGAAATTAATAAGAAAACAGATATAGCATTACTGATGAGTAATGTTATGATAATTAAGGTATAATATTTTTTACGTTCCATAACCAATTTAATAGAGCGAGTAAATTTCGGTTAAGTGTAATTCCGTAGCTAAATTTCTAGGTTCTTGTTTATCAATTTTGTTGAATAGAATGAAAAATGTAATTACTAATGCTAAACACGAAGGAATTGCCCAAACAATCATTTCGGTTTTGCCTATAGTATTTTTTTGATGTTCGATTTTGATCAATATTTTATTATACAAAAACGGACTAGGGTTTTGTTTCTGAATTTGATCTAGTAATTCTAATTTATTATTCAACATATTCATTTAGACGATTAGGAGAAGATTATCCTTCGTTTTCTTTAAGTAAATATAACAACTTAGACTTTGCTCGTTGTACCAAAGATTCGACAGCTTTTTGGCTAATACCCATAATTTCAGCAATTTGAGATTGTGGTATTTTTTCGATTTTATGCAAAATAATAGCAGTTTTCTGATTTTCTTTTAAAGAATTTATGGCATTAAATATAATTTTAAGTTCCTCCTTATGTTCTAATAGCACGCCAGGATGATTCATTTCAATACCTTCATGACTAAGCTCTCCACTTTCTGAGTAGAATATAGACTGAATAAAGGCGAATCGCTTTTTTCTTTGTTTACTCTTAATTAGATCAAGGCTTTTGTTAATAGTGATTTTATAAATCCAGGTAGAATAGGAGGATTGTTGTTTAAAGGTATGTAGATTATGGTAAACTGATAAAAATACATCTTGCACAACTTCCTCAGCATCTTCTTTGTTTTGAAGATATTGAAGAGCAATGTTATAAGATAATTTAGAATATTCTTTATATAGTTCGTTAAAGGTCAAGTTTCGATTGGATTTATTTTATGACATAAATTTTTCATAATGGTTTAGTTTGAAACTAAAAAAAAACGGCACCCCATTAGGAGTACCGCCCATAAAACGACCTTATATACCTATGTTACTGCCTTTTTATGAATTTTATTCTGTTCGTTTTGTGTTCAGATATAATTTCTAAAACATAAAACCCATCTAATAATTCTGAAATATCTATTTTAGTATTAAGATTATTAATGAAAATATTTGTGCTTTTAAGTGTTCTTCCAGATTGATCTATTATCGAATAGTTGATTTCTTTATTTAACCAATCTTCAGAGTATGTTAAATTTAATTCCCCATTACTAGGGTTAGGAAATACTTTTATAACACTATTGTTGTAATTGTCGTGTATTCCAATATTTACGTCGCCTAATAGAATAACAAATCTATCTTTTCCATATGAATTCTTGTCGGATGTAATCATAAATTCATATCTACTATTTACTTTTAAATTGGTGTAAGTATTTAAAAACTTATCCCATAATACTGCATCAATTTGAATAGGCAATGAATTCAGGCCATTGACATCAATTGTATGAGAAGTGGTCATCACATCGGTTCCATTATAACTAAATACCGCGAGTTTTATAGAATCGATATGAGATGGTGTTTTCCTTGCATCTATATTTAAGTTTATGTTATCACTAGAAAGAGTATATATATTAAGAGCATCACTAAACCATTTGTTGGCATCATGTTCATCATTAGCTAAAGCAGAAGCGTTTTCATCTAATACAACAATAGTTTCATCGGAATAAGTACTATCATTAGAAATTCCAATTTTAATCATTGGGTATATACTTTGATACGTTGTTTTCGATTTAAAATAATTGTTGCCTTCATTGTCAGTTTTGGCTAATTCTCTAAAGGTAATAGAAGGATTGGCTGCATTTGCTTTAACGAAGAAAGCTTGACTAGAAGCAATATATTGTGTAATTGAATTGGTGCCTGTATGCAATGTAGCATCATATACTCCATATTGACCAGTGTTAGGGTTATATGACCAAAATTTATTTTCAATTTTATTTTTTGTAATATTTATATTTTCGAAATCAATAGTACTCGCATAAGGGTTACCGACTAAATTAAAACCATCGGCTGCTGAATTTGCTGTATTTGTATAAGACAATGTTTTTGTGATATCATTACTATTTAAATTTCCAGTATAGTCTATTGTTACATCATCTGGTATTGTCCAATTCAAATAAGGATCAGGAAGATTTCTACTTCCTCTTACAAATACTTCATATCCCTGTCCGGTTGCAATTGTGGAATTTATTGAACTCGGGTCTGTCCATCCATTAGAAGCAGCACCAGATGTAGATTCGCTATATGTTCTTAAAGATGCTGTATTTGCCGGGTTGTAAGGGTTAACATCGAAACCGGCAGCCGAACCTGCTGGTGCTGTAATAAATATATCATCATAAAGTTGGTTTATACTCATCGTTGAAGAATTATTGGTTGCAAAACTCATCAGTCTCCACTTTCTTTTTCCTAATCCTCCGGGTATATATCGTTCAACAGTTACATTGCCTATGACTGTATTACTAGAATTTATTATAGTTGCAACTCTTGCAGTTCCGTTAGCGTCAGATTTTAATCTTAATTTTCCATTTGTTATTAAGTTGCCAAGTGAAATAGTAAGTGTTCCTGTTAAAACGATATCATTGTTTCCTAAACTTAAGTCGGCAGTTCTATTTAGTGTAAAATTTTTAAAAGTTGGTGTGCTAGCAAATAATGAATTTGGTAAAGTGAATGTACTACTACCAGTTTGGCCTATACCAAAACTCATTGAGCTTGTTGTTAACATTTCAAGAAAGCCTGAAGTCTTATTTATTGGTATGCTGATTGTACTGCTAATATCAATATTTTCAGAAATTATTAGAGTTCCACTTAACAAATTTAAAGAATTGTAGATGCCAATATTATCTATAGTAACAGTACAATTATTTGAAATGCTTACTTCATAAAAATAATTTAATGTTTCATCAATATTAATTGTCCCTATATTACCATCTTGTCTAGCAAATTTAATTTTTGATAAATTATCAATTGTGCATTCACTTCCAATTATTTTTCCAGTTCCAGATACTACACAGTTTAAGGTTAATAGTGTGCTATAACCTACTTTTAGTCCTGAATTACCATTTAATTCTAATGAAGAATTAATAATAATGTCACTATTAAATATTTTATTTCCTCCACTTATAATTAAGTTTGAGATTGTAATTTCACCGCTTTCATTTTGTATACTTTGTTCGTCAACAGAATTCAAATGAATTGTTGCGAGTGATATATTAATTTGACCTAACCCAATATTGTAAAAATCTCCACCTAAATAAAAATCAACATTTGTGGATGTGCTTAAGTTTGTATTGCCATTAATAGTTAAATTTCCTGCAATTGAGATATTATAATTTAGTGTTATACTAATGTTACCTCCCAATTCCAAATTACCTAAAATATTATTCGTATTTGCTAAAATTGTTTTGTTTCCAGACCCAGAAATTGATAAATGATAATAATTTGTATTAATAATACTTTGATCTCCGTTACCGGAATAATATATAAAATTGGCGTTGGTAGATGCATCCAATGAAGAAATAGTATGATTTACAATTTCTGTAAAATAAATTTTATTGGAATTAATTAATTGACCAATCCCACTTAACGTATTTGCGATATTTATTTCTGCATTATTTGTGATTATTCCATTAATGTTTAGATTGATAAACGTTAATGAGGAAGTACTATTTATACTTTTATTTAATCCATTAAATGTAATCGTTCCATTTCCAGGAATGAATTCTCCTTCATTTATTAAGTTACCTCCAATACTAATTTCTCCATTATTTAATATTGTAAAAACAGCTCCTGAATATATATTAATATTTTGACTAAACACTTTAGATCCACTTGAACCTGAAATTTGCAAATATGATAATCCGCCAAGATTATCTCCAACATAAACAGACCCATTAATTGTTAAATCATAATCAGCTAAATAAAATCGACCTGTTTCTATTACTTCAAAATTCCCAGTTACTTGTACTGATGCAGAAGCAGTAAATACAGAACCTCCTTTAATTATGAAATTACCGTTAATTGCTAATGCAGGAAAATTAAATGTTCCTCCATTTAATATCAAATTATTAAAATTTCCCCATTGTAATGCTACATTAGAACCAGTTAGTGTAATAGTAGACGACTCTGGTATAAAAGATCCAAATTCACTGCGAATATTCATACTTAAAGTTATATTGCTATTTCCTCCATAAATTACACCATTTGTTAAAACTATTTGATTAAATACATGATTGTAGCTATTAGTGCCTAATTTTAAAACTGAGTTTGAGTTGGATGTTAACAATGATGTTGCTGAAATATTTCCTGTAAAGGTTGCAGTTCCACTCGTTTTTGCACACTCTATTTCGCCAGTAGTTGAAATTATACCTATGCTTTGTGTTGATTGGCTACCAGAAATTAATATTTTGGATGAACCTGCATTGAAATTTCCATTATTTACAAAGTTTCCATTAAGTGTAAGTTGAAAATTATTTGTAGCCAGTGTAGCACCTTGATCTATTTGAAGTAAGGAGCCTTCAGCTATTGTTTTATTTTCATTCAGAGTAATTGTACCTGTATTTTTAATTATTACTCCTTGGGTCGCTGTGAAATTACTTGGCCATTCTATAGAAGTTGCTGTCCGATTTGTAGATGTGTTATATACTAAACTAGCACCAGCGCTGTAAGTAAATGCACCTGTCAAGACAGGATTTCCTTCTATTTGCAATTTATTACTTACAATACAATTGCTCATTGCCTTTGTAATAGTTCCTGCTATAGTTAAATTATAATAAGTTGTATTTTTAAGTGTTTGTGCCGCATTACGATCATAAATTACATTACTCCCAGTACCAAGTGAAAATGTAAACGATGTAGAAAGAGCCCCACTAAAATATACACTTCCATTGCCATTTACATTAATATAGGATCCAGTGATGGTAGTACTTGTAAATTGATTATTAATATCTAAACTGCCATCAACTATGTTTATTTCTGTTCTTCGAACACTTGAACTTCCTGCACAAGATAAATTATTAGTTACTAATAGCCCATTGTTTATATTTAATGTAATCTTATAGTTTCCACCTGGAGCAGGCATTGTATATGTACCCGTAACATTTAATGTTTTGTTAGCAGATATATTCATTCCGGAGTTTGCTGTTAATGGCGTAACATAATTAACAGATAGGCAAGTATAATTATCATCAACTGTTATGGTATGTCCAATTGAGATTGAAACAGCATCTCCTGGACCAACACCTCTAGAATTCCAACCAGCATTTGTTACAGCTATAGCTGCATTTGCCACTAATGTTAAGCTTGTAGCGCTTTGAATAGATTCTACGGTACCAATCACTACGTTAGAAGTGTTTAAGAGCTGACTTCCGATACTAAGTGTTGAAGTAAAGTCCGCTAGGGAAGATCCTGTTACTATTCTAGATCCAAGCGTAGAAGTGATAGTACCAGGTCTTGAGACAGTAATATTCCAAGTAGTTGCATTACTCCAATTCCCAGATGTTGCCGTTGTTACTGTGGCAGCATAATTCTTATTCACCAATAAAATTGTAAAAAACAATAAAGAGAATGTTTTAATAAGCGAAGTTGAATTTAATTTCATGCCATACGATTTAGTACTCTTGTAGTACAAAACCTATGCATCTTTATACTTAAATTAATATTGTATTCTTATTAGATTTTACTTATTCTTATAAAGAATATATAATTAGGTAAATAAGTGTTTTTGTCAATAAATCGATTGAGATAGTTCTTAAAGCATCTGTTTTCAAAATGATAAAATTCCCAAAATAAAATATGAATGCTTAAAATTGGAATATTAGATCTGTTTTTTTTTGAATACATTATTCATTAAAATAGTTCAAAATATTGTTTTATAGAATAATAACCTATCTTAGAAGAATAATTTACCATTTTTAGCCTCTTATGAAAAATAATTACCCGAAATTACTTTTTATAATCTTACTTTTTTTATCTCTCTCTAATAGCTCTTTCGCTCAATCAGAAATAGATTCCTTACATCAAAGTCTAAAGTCTGAAACAGATAAAAAAACTATTGCGTCGATCTATTATCAAATTGCAACTTATTATACTAATCATGCAGATTATAAAAAATCTGAAGAGAATTTAAATAAGGCATTTGAAATCTATAATTCCTTGAATGAAGAGTTTAAACTCATGGAATGTTATCTTCAATATGGGATCTTAGAATCGTTTAGAGGTAATTATCCAAGATCTGCCAATTACTTTTTGAGAGCTTTAATTTATGCGGATAAGAAAAATGACACTTCTATTTTTTATTCTGTATATATAAATCTTGCATCAGTTTACTCTGCACTCGAGGACTATAAAAAAGCAAAATACTACCTTAATAAAATTAGAAAAGAAGATTTAGCTAAAGACTTTAATTTACAAATTAACTATTTAGGTAATATGGGTCAGATAGAATTTGAATTAGGGAATTACCAGTCTGCTTTAAAATATCTAGAAAAAGGTATTAGTTATTTTGATTTGAATACTCCTGATATTTCTTTAATACAATTATTAATCTTGACAGGTGATTGTGCTACGAAATTAAATCAATCAGATAAGGCAATAATGTATTATAATAATGCATTTAAATTATCTAAACAAGGGGAATTTCCGGTTCAAGAAGCCCATTTGTATTATGGTTATGCACTTGTTCAGAAAAATACAAACCCTTCGAAAGCATTAATATATGCTGATAGTTCTTTGAAACTTGCTATTAAATATGAGGTTTTAGATATTGTTGCAAATGTTTATAAACTGAAGAGTGAAATCTATACAAATCAAGGTAATGATAAACTTGCTTTAGAAAATTATAAATTATTTGACATTGCAATTGATAGTGTTTTTAGTGCTGAATCTAAACAAAACATCGAACTACTCGACGCCAATTATGAAGTAGAAAAGTCTAAAAATTATATTGAGAAGCTTACTTTATTAAACCAAAAAGATAATCTTCAAAAAACTATATATATACTAAGCACCATTGCCACGGTTATTGTAGTTATAATATTAATTTATTTTTTAAGAAGAAGAAATTTATTAAACAGAAAATTAAATAATTCGAATAAAGTAAAAGATAAATTGTTGTCTATAATAGCTCATGATTTAAAAACACCTCTACATAACATATCTGGAGTGTTAGCTGAAATAGAAAATAATTCTTTTGATAAAGACGAACAATCTAAAATTATCAAGAGCTTAACTACTCAAACTGATATTACAGTTGAAACGTTAGAAAATCTGTTGAAATGGGGGCAATCTCAACTTAAAGGTATTCGAGTAAGTGCAAGTGAAATTGAATTGCAAAATGAGGTGCAGAAAAATATTACTTTATTCCAAGCTCAATTAATAAATAAAAACATTTCAATCAAAAATGATATTTCAACAGATTTAAAAGCATCATACGATAAAGATCATTTCGACTTTATCGAAAGAAATCTAATTGGAAATGCAATTAAATTTAGTTTTGCAAATTCAGAAATTCATATTTACGCAGAGAAATTAGAAGGGCAAAGAATTAAATTAATTGTACAAGATTTTGGAACTGGCATTTTAAAAGATGATATAAATACTATTTTTCAAGCATCTCCAAATATTAGATTAGGAACACAAAATGAGAAGGGTAGTGGATTGGGGTTAGCTTTATGTAGAGAATTTGCTGAAGCGAATTCATCTAGGATTGGTTTTGAATCTACTGAAAATAAAGGGACTATTTTTTATTTAATAATTAAAACTAGTTTATAATTAATTGATTAAACCACTTCGAATTACTTGTTTTTTTCTCAATATATTTTATGAGTACATACGAAGTAAGTAATATTATAACTGAAGATATCACCAACTTAAATAATATAAAGTCTGATACATTTAAAATCCATATTTTATTTACAATCATTATTAAAAATAAATGTATGTAGTATATTCCTAAACTGTGTTTAGATATGCTTTTTATAAATTCATTTTTATACATATAACTTTTAATCATCATAAAAAATCCAATAGTTACAAATGCAATATTGACATTCAATCGATGAAATGTTTTTGCAGATACAGCTTGAGTTTCACTAAATTGATGATATGCTAAATATAAAGTGCTTACTACTCCAACTAAAAATATAATTGATGCATAACGAATTCTGATTTTTTCGTTTAACTTATTTTTGTTAATTAAACTTCCGACAAATAAATATCCTAAATATCCAATGCAGCTACTTATAAAATCACCAATTGAATTAAACTCTACAAACAAATTGGTAATTAATGTTATACCCCAAATCACAAAAAATATAATTAATTGATTTTTGCTTATCTTTTTACATAGAATAGATAGTAAAGGCATACTTAAATATATTCCTATAATTAAATACATAAACCACAAATGGTACGCAGAACCTTGTAAAGCAGATTCCTTTAAGAATAATGCGTATGATTTTAATGTATAATGTTCACCCTTATAAATATTCAAGAAGGTGTAGAATATTAAGTAAAGTAAAGACCATAGCACAAATGAGCTAAATAATCTCTTTACTCTTCTTTTATGCTGAGTTAAATCGGAATAGTCTTTTTGAATTAGCAATGCACCGCTAATCATTAAAAATGTAGGAGTGCATAATTTCGATATGGTAAAGAAAGTTAAAATAAAGAAACGATTAACATTCCCAAATTGATTTATTTGATAAACCCAAGGTCCTAACATATGTGTCGCGATAACGAGTATGCTAGAGATAGCTCTTGCATTGTCAATCCAAACAATATTGGACCTTGAATTTTCAGTTTCCATAATTTCTTGGACAATATTTTATTTTACGAATCGTAAAATAGTTGAATTTGTATCAGAAATTAAATTTACAAAATATTGACCAGTAGGTAAA
>CAZYBY010000038.1:0-16072 GCA_964645385.1 uncultured Sphingobacterium sp. | reverse complement strand
CAACAAAACAAATACGCCAAACTTTCGATTTAGATGCCATTCCGAGGTATATGATAATTGATAAAAACCTAAAGATTATTGATGTGGATGCTAGTATTCCGAAAAGTGTAGTGTTTCCTAAATAAGCAATCAAACTATATTTAGTATATTTAACTATGAAAATCAGGTTCATAGCGTTTTATCTTGTTCTCTGCTTATTTACTTGGGCTTGTAAAAAAGATATGCCTAAGGAAGTATCGCCTTTGATTATAGATAAAAATATTTCATCTCCAACATTAAAATTTCCTTTAAATGATACGATTCCTTACCTCAATAATGTGTTATTTAAGTGGAATAGTGTATCCGAAGCGGTAAAATATCGATTTACCTTATCACTTGATTCTACATTTAAAAGTTATTTCCTTCAGTTTAATACAACCGATACTTCTTATAATCTTATCGATATAGAAAATATAATGGATGAAAAAGTGTATTGGAAAGTACAAAGTATAAGTATAGAAAATACAATTTCAGTAGATTCTAGCTTTTCAAGTTTTCAATTTCCAGTATACACTAACGAAAAACCAACAATTTTTAATTCAACACTTAGCTATGTAGTTGATAATCCTAAATTGTTCTATCATGAAATTAAATTTTCGAAAATAAAAGGCGCAATTGGATATGAGATATTATGCTCTCATTATTCAGATTTTATTCAAAAAACAAGTAGTAGCAATGAAGATAATTTTGTTCGCGCTAATATTATAGACACCACACTTAATATGAGCTATGTTATTGACAAAAACAAGCTCGTATGGAATGATACCTTATATGTAAAGATCAGGGCTATACTTGCGAATAATTCTTATTCAAATTGGTCGGATGTATTAATATATAATGTTAAGGATGATCGTGATTCACTGCTTGGTAATTATTTGCTTAAACATCTCGACTTTATTTCCCGAGTGGTCGATTCTGAGCTTGTACAACTTACTAAAGTTGGTAGAAATGGCATATTCCTCAATTCTACTAAATCGTCGGATATATTAGATTTTAACAAATATTACCAGAGCTTTAATTCTCAAACTGGATATTGGGAATATAGCAATCCATACAAACGTAAATTTTTGAAATTTGAAAAATCAAATGGCAAGATAACTTTTTCGGGATATTATGTTTACGGAAACGCTTCGCTTAAGATTATTGGAGAGAAACAATAAAAAATCTTTAAAAAAATTGGTGGCACCACTTAAGTCATGCCACCAATTATACTGATAAATGCTGGATTTTATTTAATCCTGCATTTATGCAACTATTTAAGAATAATCTCTGTTCTTCTATTTACTGCATGATCTGCTTCGGTACAGTTTTTACCGCATTTCACTATCGGCTTTTGTTCACCTCTACCAATCGCTCTAATTCTATGCTTCGAAACTCCATTCTTAATAAGGTATCGGGCAGTAGCATTCGCTCTTTTCTGAGATAATTTCAAATTATATTCTTGCGTACCACGACTATCGGTATATGAATATATATTAGCTTTTAATTTCGTTTGATCTTTTAAAACATATACCAACTCATCTAATAATGCAATAGATTCTGGCTTTAATTGATATTTATTTAAATCGAAATATATAGTATTGACAGTATTATAATTATCTGAAGAATATGAATTGTATTGATTTTGAACAATTGCCTTTTCTTCAGATTTTTTAAACTTCTCTTCAACAAATGCCTTTACTTTTGCTTTAAATGTGTTGTTTTTGATGACGAATTTAGGCTCTTCAACAAGTTTCGTACTATCAACTGTAGTATCTTTATCTAAAAATATAAAAAACTCTTTGTCTGTTTTTTTGAATACTATGTTAACCGTCTTAGACACGTATCCTGGCTTAACAGCCACAATTTTATATGGCTCCCCAATTTCGAATTTCATGCCCGTTAATCGGCCATCCATTAATCGATACAAATCAATTTCTTTGGTTAAGCAGCAACTTACATTGATCTTAACATCTTCAATTAATTTGTTCGTTGAATTATCTAATACGTTGATTTCAATTTCCCTTGGTTTCGGACGAATAGATTTGTAAGAATAGATATCAGTATTCTTACCATCGTCTGTTCTGTTCGAACTAAAAAAACCGTTGTTTACTTTAGCAATTCTAATTAATCCGAAATCGTCGTATGCTGAATTTATTGGTGCTCCAAGGTTTATCGTTTGTCGTGAATTTAAATTATACTGATAAATATCCAATCCTCCTAAACCTAATCTACCGTTCGATGCAAAGTATAATATTGAATCTTCAAAAATGAAAGGATATAGCTCATCTCCTGCTGTATTCACACCTTTTCCAACATTTACAGGTTCCGACCATTCATTGTTTTTCCACTCGGAAACATAAATATCCATTCCTCCCAATCCCTCGTGCTTATTAGCGCTGAAAAATAATTTATCACCCGTTTTATTTATACATGGTGTTATGGTTGAATAAAAAGTACCATTATACGGGAATGTATTGAAGCTTGTCCACACATTATCGGTTAACTTATATTTTGCAGAATAAACTCCAAAATGGTTTTTATTTAAAACAGTACCATTCGTACTTCCTAATGCTGTATAGTATACTGTTTTACTAGGATTATGAAAACTTGCTTGGGCTACTCCTAGTTTATTTTTCCCTTTGATTTTTAGTTTAGCTGATTGATTAAAATCGACATCTAAGCTTGAGAAATACAACTTCGATTTATGTTTTCTCTTTACTTTAACATTACCACCAAAATCTGTTAATCGAGATTTTGATTTCGAATAAACGATACCATTCGAATAATACGATGGGGCATATTCAGCATTCTCAGTATTAAATGCTAATCTTTTATATTGAATAAAATCTTTGTCGTATTGCTTTAATTTCTCTATTTCTAGAGAATCAGACTTGCTTAATTTTGTAATGTTTTGGGCGTTGAGTATAAGCCCATTCATCAATAAAATAAGTACTATTATTAGTTTTTTCATCGCGTAAACTTTTCACATGAAATACACTTATTTCTCTGTGACTTAAAAGTTTACAAAACTATGGAGGAATTTCTTCCTAGCCTTTACTTATAATAGTACTATTATATTTTATTCTCGACTACAATATTCCTACTACTTGGAATTCTGTGCGTCTATTTTTTTGGTGTTCAGCATCACTACATTTCACATTATTTCCACATTTGTTCACCAATTTTGTCTCTCCAAAGCCTTTTGCCTTTAATCTGGTGCTACTTATTCCTTTCGAAACAATGTAGTCTACAGCCGCTTGAGATCGACTTTCTGATAATTTCATGTTTAATACATCACTACCTCTAGCATCTGTATGTGAACTAATTTCGATAACGATTTCAGGATTATCTCTCATCAATTCAACTAATTTATTTAATTCTACCTTCGCATCTTCCCTAATGATAGATTTATTCAAATCGAAATAGATATTCTCCATTGTCGATACTTTTCCTGAGATTAGGTTGAAGTTCAAGTTATACTTCGTACTATTATCAATAGTATTATCACAATCCTCGCCAGTACTTATCGATAAAGTTTTACTGAAGAAACCTTCTTTAGTTACTTTAACATCATACATTGTATTCTTAACTAATCCATCAAAACTATAACTACCATCCGAGTCTGTTTTAAGTTCAATTGGTAATGATAGGTTCTTCGGATTAGTGATAGAAATTTTTGCATCAGCAATTGGCAAATTATTCGTCATACTTTTAACATCTCCTCTTAATAAACAACCAGTTTTTTGTGCAGTAAGTGGGATTTGATAAGCTGTATCAATTCTATTAACAGAAACTTGAATATTATTTGAAAGGTAATTTTTAGCATTAGCAGTTAATGTTAATATATCTCCAAGCATTACCTCAACATTTTCAATTTTACCATTTGAAGAAGTGTATGAAGTATGTTCATTGTTTTTACTAATGTCTAAATTCAAATTTGCTGAGCTTAATAATGAATTATTTTGTTGATCAACCACTAATGCTGAAATCTTTTTCACTATTGGCTTAGTTCTTACGTATGAATATACTTCAAAATCATTGTATTCCTTACCTCTTGAAGAACTGAAATAACCTTTATCAGCTAAATTACTTTTGAAGAAACCAAAATCATCTGAAGATGAGTTAAATGGTGCTCCTAAATTTTCAGATGGAGTATTCGGCACATTTATATCGAAAACAAAAATATCTAATCCACCTAAACCACCTCTACCTTTAGTTGCAAAATATAACTGAGCGTTATTATCTATGAATGGAAATAACTCATCGGATGAAGTATTTACATTCGGACCAAGATTAATTGGTTTAGTCCAACGCGAATCTACATAAGTAGTCAAGTAAATATCCATCCCACCGTATCCTCCGGGCATATTAGATGCAAAAAACATTGCATTCCCATCTGCTGTAACTGTTGGGTGCATACACGAATATTCTGTCGAATTAAAAGGGAATGCTGTAGATGTTACCCATTTACTATTATCTATATTCAAATAGGCAGAATGAATTCTGATGTTTTTTGAATTTAAAATTGGGTTATTGGGTGTGTAATTTACACTGTAGTATAATGTTCTATTTTTAGCACAATATGCTGATGGGCCTGCATTTCCTTTAATACGAATTTCTTTAGCAAATTTACTTGATTTACTATAATTCGTTTTTGAAGAACTAAAAAATAAGTTCGAGGCATAAAAGCTTTTGTTTGCAAACGACTTGCTGAATAATGAATATTTTTTAGCACTTGAATAAACAATACCATCTTGAAAATTAAAAGCTGAAAATTCTGGATGTTTAGTATTAATGCCCAAAGAAACAATCTTAACATTACCAGTATCTACACTAGCGATTTGAGTAATGTTTTTGATAGAAGATTCTATAAGTTTAACAGAATTATCATTTCTAACATTCAAATTGTTCTTCACGATTAGTTTATTTGCTTCATCATACTTTTTGTTTTCCAATAGTACTTCAGAATAATTAACTAGATCGATAAAACTTGTATCCAAGACAATCAGTTTTCTGAACATCTTTTCAGCATCTGCATATTTTTTAATTGCCTTGTAAGACATTGCCAATCCACGAATAGCATGTACGTTGTACATATTCTCTTCATCGGATAAAAACTTTTTATAAATCGATATTGCAGATTTGTACTTGCCTTTACTGTATTTTTTATCAGCGGCTGTTTGGGCAAAACAAGAAAACGTCGTTATCGCGAAAACGATAACAAGGGAAAATTTTTTCATTGAGAGCGAGCGAATTAAATTTCGACAAATCTGTTAAATACATTGGTATTTTGCAAGTTTTAATAATTATATTCGCCTCAATCTTTATAACATAAAAAATGAACTCATTTGAAATCAAGGGCGAATACATTCATCTGAACCAATTATTAAAAGTTTTGGGTTGGGTAAATGACGGTGCTATGGCAAATGATGTAATAGACAATGAGTTGGTAAAAGTGAATGGTGAAGTAGAAACCCGCCGTAGAAACAAAATTAAAGCAGGAATGGAAGTCTCATTCGAAGGTTATTCTATCCTCTGTAAGTAAGTATTAAGAACCAATACTACAAAATGTAATCATTCTAAATTGATTGATTTAACTCCCCTAAAGTGTATAAAATACACTTCTAAAGTAATATTTCAGCTAAGTACTTAATTTTTAGTATAAAAACTCAAATTCTTTTCTTGTAATATTTGCTAAATAGCTAACAAATAAACTATATTCGTTAGTTATTGTTAAAAATACCATAACCGATACTCAAACTTAAAATAAATACTAATTATGAAGAAACTTTACATTATGTTGTTGATGCTAACCTCATCGTTGGCATTTGCACAAAATGCTCCAATCACCTTCGAGACCTGAGCTCCTGGGAATGCTTGGACATGGACTACATTTGAGAACGGCAGTAATGCTGCTTTACAAATAGTTGCAAATCCGAGTCCTTCTGCAATCGACTCATCTGCATTATTATATATTTCTTTCCAATTGCTTAATAATACTTTTGCTTGATATTCTTGATCCTCTTGATTGGCAATTGTATTGTATGCATCTGATCCGAATTCTGTAAGAATTACAGGCATAATCAATTCTTTTTTAACTCGACTATATAAATCAGTAAATGTTAATCCTCGATATGCATTTATTCCTAATATGTCTACGTTCTTACATTCTTTCTCTATAATTTCAGAAAATAATAAATCTCCATTGCAAATTGCAATTGGGTGACTATTATCAATTTGTTTTAATTCAATAGCTACATCATTAAAAAGTTTGTATAAGTGGTATGCCGACTTTGTAGATTTTCGATCTGCAAAAGGTACGTCCTCTGTTTCTGCCCCTCTCCAAAAAAGTCCATAATTATTTTCGTTACCCAACAAAAACAATAATACTCATGGGGTTTCTTTATATTGATTAACCATTGCTTTTGTTTCGGCCATAATTATTTCACGAGCGCCAGGATTTGAGTAATCTGTATTAGGTTCCCATTTGCCATTTATTGTCAACCCATATCGTCCAAACGAATGGTTAAGCATTGTATAAATACCATACTTCTCATAAATATACTGCACCCATTTAGCTGGTACACCTGTATATTGTCTGATAACGTTTACACCCATGTTCTTCAACAAAGGCATTTCGTTATCTAAGGCCGCCATTATTACTTGGTCAGATTGTTTCCACAAACTGTAGTTATAATTTGTACCAATAGGAAAATAATCCCAGTTCATTCCATTAATGAACATTACTTTTCCATTCACAGAAAGTTTAAATCCGTCTGCGGATTTAACTACAGATACTTCGTTTTTTTGTGCGGAAGTAATGAATGGAATGAGTAATAAAACTAAAGGAATTAAGATTTTTTTATGAAGTATTTATTTCGCATAAAATTTAGTTTTAATTGTATTTATAGTCTTTTCAAAAAATATATTTTTTTATTTATAAGAGGTATTACACTAAAAGTTGATGGGTATGCAAAAACTTATTATGGTACAATTTACCATAAGTTTATGAAAATATGAAATTTTTGATTTTTAAGAACTTAAAAAAGTATAAATAAATAACAATTCGTTCTAAAATGTAAGAATTAAAGCAGGAAATACTATTTTCACTTCGTAATAAAAAAAAACACCTATAAATTAATAAACGATGCAAACAGCTCAAATCTCAAGTTCTGATCAAAAAAACAATTATGGTGCCCTTAGCACCTTGGTGACCGTCTTCTTTTTCTGGGGATTTATAGCTGCCGGTAACGGGGTATTTATTCCATTCTGCAAAGATTACTTTCATTTAGACCAGTTTCAAAGCCAACTTGTGGATTATGCTTTTTACATTGCATACTACATAGGAGCTTTGCTGTTGTTCATTGTGGGAAGTTCACAGGGAAAAGATTTAGTAGGATCTTGGGGATATAAAAAGAGTATTGTATACGGGTTGTTATTTAGCGCTATAGGGGCCGTTGCAATGATTATCGCTGTAAATGCTAACACATTCTCTGGAATGCTTGTAGGTTTGTTTATAGTGGCATTAGGGTTCAGTTTACAGCAAACAGCCGCACAACCCTTAGCTATTAGCCTAGGCGACCCTAGAACGGGCGCTAGTCGTGTTAATTTAGGTGGTGGTATCAACAGCTTTGGTACTATGATCGGTCCGATTGTAGTTTCCCTTCTTCTATTTGGTACAGTTGCCGCAACGGAAGAACAAACTAAAAATTTAGGTTTGGATAATGTGAGTTTTCTATATGCAGGTGTTGGTATTTTATTTATTGCAGCTGCCGCTTTATTTGCAACAAGCAAAAAGATTCCTGCAGGTGTAAGCAACGAAGTTGTCGAACCCGCTAATAAAGCCCTAAAAACATTATTAGTGATTACTGGATTATTAATCTTCATGTTCATACCAGTATTCAAAAGTTATATTGGCATACCTGAATCAATGTCGCACGAGGAGAAGATGGCCTTAGAAATGTATAGAATGAAATGGTTAATTGGGTCATTGTTAGTAATTGTAGTAGGATTAATTTATGCTAACCAAAGTTCTAAGAAAGATAAATCTGGCTGGGGTGCAATGCAGTATCCACAATTGATTTTAGGAATGTTAGCAATACTTTCTTATGTAGGAGTAGAAGTAACTATTCAAAGCAATTTAGGAGAGTTATTAAAACAAACTGACATGGGTGGCTTAGCCTCTTCGCAAATTGCGCCTTACATTAGTATGTATTGGGGAAGTTTAATGATTGGAAGATGGGCAGGCAGTATTAGTGTTTTCAACTTAAGTAATAGCATGAAAAGATTGCTATTATTAATTGTTCCATTAGTAGCATATGGAGTAATTATAGGAGTAAATACGATAGCGCAAAAAGACATGTCGCCATTATATGCTTATGTATTATGTGTATTCGTGTTAATATTGGCATTTTTTATTAGTCAAGATAAACCAGCAAAAACAATGTTGATATTTGGCACACTAGGTGCTGTAGCAATGTTAATTGGATTGTTCTCAACTGGGCAAGTTGCAGTATATGCTTTCTTAAGCGGAGGATTATGGTGCAGTATTATGTGGCCAAGTATATTCTCATTAGGAATTGCTGGCTTAGGAAAATACACAACACAAGGTTCAGCATTTTTAGTGATGATGATTATGGGTGGTGGAATTATACCTCCATTACAAGGCAAACTCGCCGATTTAATTGGAATTCATCAATCGTATTGGGTCGCAGTTATATGCTTTGTTTACTTAATTGCATTTGCCTTAATTGTGAAAAAAGTATTGAAGAACCAAGGCATTAATTACGATACAAATGTTTCTACAGGGCACTAAGAAGCTGATAAAGTTTCGTAAAGCTTTACAACATTTATAGGCTTCGTAAGAATACCATTAAAATCTTTATTAAAATCCTGATGCTGGGCGGCAGTTACATCTGCCGTCAGCGCAAAAATCGGTGTAGTACTATTTAATCCCTTCGATTTTCTAATTTGAGCACAAGATTCATATCCATCCATCATAGGCATATGAATATCCATCAAAATATAATCATATTTTGTTTTATTCGTTTTCAAGATAGCATCTTTACCATTTTGTGCATGTTCCGATTGAATACCCCACTTCAATAATAATTTTGAAGCTACCAAAGCATTAATCATGTTATCATCTACAATCAATACTGATTTTCCAGCTAAATTATTTTCTTCTAATGCAATGCTTGATTTATTACCAGAAATAGATTTCAATTTTAAGATGAAATAGAATTCTGAACCAATATTTACCTTGCTCTTTACTTTAATCTCCCCTCCCATTAGCTCTACTAATTTTTTCACAATAGATAATCCTAATCCGGTACCTGAAGCTGTTTTAGTTGTAATTGCTTGAGGTTGATTAAAGGTTTCGAATATTTCTTCAAAATATTTCTCAGGTATACCAACACCAGAATCTATAACTGCAAATTGAACTTCATCATAATCAGTATTCGTTGAAATAGCTTTAACTCGAATATCTATTTTACCCTTATTAGTATATTTAATAGCATTCGAAATTAAATTATTTAATACCTGAGTAATTTTCGTTTCATCTAATAAATATTCAGCACTAACTTTTGGGTCAATTTCAATATTCAAGTTTAATTTTTTCTCAGCTGCTAAATTCTGATAGGTATTCTGGATATTTCTAATTAAATCGTAGAGATGAGTATTACTCAAATCTAATTTCATTTTATTAGCATCTAATTTTGTAAAGTCTAGAATATCGTTTACAATCTGCATTAAGTTATTCGATGCATAACCTAGCGATTCAATTAATTCTATTTGCTCTGGAGTTGCAGTTTCTTCTAGTAAGTGAGCAATACTAATAACCGCGTTAAGTGGTGTACGTATTTCATGACTCATAATCGAAAGGAATTCTTGCTTTGCTTTCGCAGCATGCTCTGCTTTATGGGTCTTCTCTAAAATTTCTGCCTTTTCTTGTTGAATTTCCGATTCACGTTGAAGAGTTTCCATACGTTTAATTAAATCGTAGTTTTCAATAATTTTTAAGGTTTGAGTATTAATAACCTTTTCTTTAACTGCTAAATATTGTTCTAATGACTGTAGAGACTGTTCAACATTTCCTTCTTTTTTATAAAGTTCATACATTAAGTAATAACACTTGAATTTTATAATAAGAATATTGTATTGATTGCTGATTTCGATACCTGTATTTAATGCATTTTTTGCTTTTTCAAACTCTCCCATTGTAATGTACAATGCTCCAAGTTTATAATAAGACATTCCAATTCCCAGTCGCTCATTCATTTCTAAATGAATACGAATCGACTCTAGAAAATCTTTCTCTGCAAGTTCATATTGCTTTTTATGAAAATATACTTTACCTCGTCCATAATATGCGAAAGCTAAGCCACGAGTATCGTTTGTAGATAACTTCATCTCTATGGACTTATTGATAAGCTCATCAGCTTTAGCAATTCTACCAATGTTTAAATAAATACCAGATAGAGGATTATATGCATTAGATTCTAAGTTCTTATCATCCACTTGCTTTGCAGCTTCGATAGATTCTTGGTACGACTTTACAGCATTTTTCTGATCTCCGAAATACTCATAGATAGTTCCTAAACTTTTTAAAGTTCTGGCTTGATTATGGAAATCGAAATACTTCTTATATATCGCAAGACAATCAATTAAATTCACTAATCCTAAATGATAATTGTCCGATTTATAGTAATTACTCGCTATAGAATACTTTGCATCAGCAATTCCTTGTTCATCATTTAATTCTTCAAAGAATTTGATTGCTTCTTCTGCATGATCAATTGAAAGTTTCTGTTCACCCTGAATCATGTAAAAAAGAGAAAGCATATTTAAGCTCTTACCTATATAGGTTAAATTTTTAGTTTCCCTACTTAATTGAAGCGCTTTAGATGCTAATTCAGTGGCCTGTTTAAGGTCAAATACACGAATACGATACGCCTCTTCTAAAAGCGATTTTATTTCTGGAGAGCTATCAAATTCCGTAGTATTCATTAATTCAAATTATAATAATTATTTATTCGTATTCTTTAAAGAATATAATTGATGCAACCCAAGAATTAACCTAATTTGGAATTGAATTTCCCATTTTTGGAATAAAAACACACCTAAATTAATTGGCATTTTATCTAAAGATTTAATCCTAAAAGTTTAAACATCAATTAGAATTAATTACAATCGACTCAATTACAGACACTTACAACCTGTAAAATTATCAATATCCTGTCTAATAAATAAAATAATTATAATTAGTTTTGGGTATAACAACTACAATTCTATCAAATTATGCTCCATTACAAGCTACTTATAGCATGTTAGATTGCAATGATTATGTTATTCTTAAGTAGGATCGTTGTAACTGGTAAAGACAATACCCCATTTAATAGAACGGGGCATGTATATTTAGTACGATAATATGAAATTATTCCTCGCTCATTTCTAAAATTCTATCGAATTCAGTATTCGTTAGTGGCATTACCGATAATCTTCCTTGCTTAACCAAAGCAATGTTTTGAAGTTTTTTATCAGCTTTAATATCTTCTAATGTAACTGGCTTCGATAGCGTTTTAAATGGCGATAAATCGACCACTACCCAATTGGGATCTGTTGTAGTCGGATCTTGGTAAGCTTCCTTCACGACCTTCGCAATGCCCACTACGTGCTTCCCTTCGTTGCTATGGTAGAACAAAACCAAATCGCCCTTCTTCATCGTTCTCAGATTGTTTCTCGCTTGGTAATTCCTTACTCCATCCCAAAATGTTTTCTTATCTTTTAAAAATTGTTCCCATGAATATTTGAAAGGTTCAGATTTTACAAGCCAATGTTTCATATTTAGTTTACAGTATTGAGTAGTTAGTATTTAGTATTAAATTGTTCGCAAATGCCCTTCTGCTTCGCTCAGGGGCCAGTTAAATGAGCACCAAGTCTAGTGAAGTATCTTCCAAACCAACTCTTTAAGCAGCTCTCCTTCTTCAGTGTTTCCAGTATTGTCGACGCCCTTCGACTTTAAATCATACTCCCTTAACAAACTTATTACCTGACAAGTTTTATCAAAGTTGAAATTTCTAGCTGCTGTTTCGTATTCAGTAACAAAGAATGGATTCACTTTTAATTCCTTGGCTACGTTGCCTTTCGATTTGTCTTGTAGAAAATGATAAGTAAATAATTTACTGAAGAAACTATTCATGTTACCAATAATCAATACAATTGGGTTCTCCTTTTTATTTGCGGCGAAGTAATCGATAATTCGATTTGCTTTTAGAACATCTCTTTTCACAATTGCAGAATTCAATTCGAAACTATTGAACTCTTTGCTAACTCCAATATTCTTCTCAATATCGTCCATACTGATCGTTTTACGGTCGCCCATATTAATCAATACTTTCTCTATTTCATTTGCTACTTTCCCTAAATCGTTTCCTAAAAATTCAGCGATCATAGCAGCTGCCTTGCCTTCAATTTTAAAGCCTTTCGACTCTACAAATTTACTTGCCCATTCGGATATCTGATTGTCGTATAGTTTTTTCGACTCGAATAGAACACCATGCTTTTCAATAGACTTCGCAATTTTCAATCGCTTATCTAATGTTCCGTATTTATAACAAAACACAAGGATGGTACTCTTTAATGGATTTTCTAAATAAGTTGCTAAAGGGTCTTCTTTTGTATCTGATTTACCAAATTTTAAGTTTTGTGCTTCCTTCACAATTACTACTTGGTATTCCGACATCATTGGGTAACGTTTTGCAGTACTAATAATCGTTAATATATCGGCTTCTTTGCCATATAATACTGTCTGATTAAATCCCCTCTCTCCTTCTGTCAATACTTCCTTCTCCAATAACTCGGATATCAAATCAATATAATAACTTTCCTCCCCATGAAGAAAATATACAGGCTTAAATTTTCGCTGTTTTATATCAGCAAGAATCTGTTCAATCGTCATGTTCAAAGATAGTACTTAGAATTGAGATATTAGATATTAGACTTGGGACAAAGGACAAAGGACAAAGGACTAACGACTAAGGACAAAGGACTAACGACTAAGGACTAACGACTAAGGACAAAGGACTAACGACCAAAATTTGGTAAATCCTCTATAAACCGATAACTCTCACACTCATAATCCATTTCGCAAAAATAATGTTCTAAGCCATTGGTTACTACGAGGTATTTTACGTTGTAAACCATATTATACCTTGCTGCTTGATCGAATACCGCTTGGGTAATTTTAACGTGAGGGGCTTTACACTCCACTAGAATGTTTGGCATGGTGTTCTCGTCGAACACCAAAATATCTGTTCGTTTTTTAAGATCGTGAAGTTGTAAGCCTTTCTCTAAACTAATGTAGTTTTTCGAAATTCCTTTTTCTAAAATTAGGTAATGAACGAAATGTTGCCTAACCCATTCTTCTGGACTTAATAGTAATTCCTTTTTCCGTATGAAATCGAAAATATAATACTTCCCTTCTCGCTCTATTATTTTAAAAGGATAAGACGGGAGGTTTAGAGGAACTAATTCCATTATTACATTTTTGAAAGACTCTCTGTAATGATTGCTATTTTTTGCTCTGCATCAGCTTTTTTCTTTCTCTCGTTATCTACCACATCTGCCTTTGCGTTATTTACAAATCGCTCGTTCGACAATTTTGCTTCAACCGATTTCAAAAAGCCTTGTAAATACTCTAATTCTTTTTGCATTCTTTCTTTCTCAACCGCAGGATCAACAGTATCTCCAAGGTCTAAGAAACATTCATCTTTGCCTGAAATAAATTGAGTAGCATTTTCTGGCACTTCGTTCACCAAGCTTAATTCTCCAAGCATCGCCAATCTTTTCAGAATTAATTCAAATTTCTTGTAATCGATACCTGAATTATTTTTGACAGATAAATTTAATGCTTCTTTTGGTGCAATTTGTTTTGCATTACGAATATTTCTCATTTCAGAAACTATGTTCAACACATTTGCAATTTCTGATAATATTGATGAATCAAACTTTTGTGCAACCGGATATTTCGCTACAATACAGCAATCCATTTCAGCTCGTTCTCCAAATAATTCTTCATCGTGATATAATTCCTCCGATAAGAATGGCATAAATGGATGAATCAATTTAAGAATCTCTTCAAACTTACTTTTTACAAACGCAAATGTTTCTGTATCTATTGGATCTTGATAAGAATCTCCGTTTTCTAATTTATGATAAGTTGGTTTGATCATCTCTAAATACGATGAACAGAAATCGTCCCAAATTAACTTATAAATGCTCATCAAAGCTTCAGATAAACGGTAAGTACTGAACAATTGTTCAATCTCGGTTAAAGCCTCGTTGAATCTAGCTTCGAACCATTGATTGGCCGCTTTATTTTCGTTAACAATAGATGTATCTACTTTCCAACCTTTAACTAAACGGAAAGCATTCCATATTTTGTTTGCAAAATTTCTTCCTTGCTCGCAATACGATTCATCAAACATTAAATCGTTACCAGCAGGAGAACATAACAACATTCCTACACGAACACCATCAGCACCGTATTTCTCCATTAACTCAATTGGGTCGGGAGAATTACCCAGAGATTTGGACATTTTTCTACCGAGCTTATCTCTTACAATCCCTGTTAAATATACATTCTTGAAAGGAACTTGATTTCTAAATTCCTTACCAGCCATGATCATTCTAGCTACCCAAAAGAATAAAATTTCTGGTGCTGTTACTAAATCATTTGTTGGGTAATAGTAATTTAAATCTGCATTACCTTTATTCTCTTTATCTCCGAAAACACTAGGATCGAAAATTGAAATAGGCCACAACCATGATGAGAACCATGTATCTACAACATCTTCATCTTGTGTTAATTCAGCAGCAGTTAAGCTTGAATAATCAGCAGATTTTTCAGCAAACTTTGCTAGTGCATCGTCAGCAGTTTTTGCAACAACAACATCTCCATTAGGCGCATACCATGCTGGAATTTGTTGTCCCCACCAAAGTTGACGAGAGATACACCAATCTTTCACATTCTCCATCCAATGGCGATATGTGTTGATGTATTTTTCTGGAATAAGATTTACTTCTCCATTATTCACTGCATCTAATGCAGGTTTCGCAAGTATTTCCATTTTCACAAACCATTGCATAGAAAGTTTTGGTTCTATTACAGCGTCTGTTCTTTCAGAAAATCCTACTTGCGATTTATATTCTTCAACTTTATCCAACTGCCCCGCTTCTTCAAGCATTACTGCAATTTTTTTACGAGCAATAAATCGATCTTCGTTGATTAAAATTTCAGCCTTTTCATTTAAAGTTCCGTTATCATTTAGAATATCGATTACCGGAAGTTTGTGTTTTATACCTAATTCATAATCGTTCAAATCGTGCGCAGGTGTTACTTTTAAACAACCTGTACCGAAATCCATCGTTACATATTCATCAGTAATTATTGGAATTTCGCGATTAATTAATGGAACGAATATTTTTTTACCATGTAAATGCTTGTAACGTTCGTCCATTGGATTCACACATACAGCAACATCGGCCATAATAGTTTCCGGACGAGTAGTAGCAATAGTAACATGCCCCGATCCGTCTGCTATTTTATATTTAATGTAATATAATTTCTGATTTACTTCCTTACGAATAACCTCTTCATCCGACACTGCTGTTAATCCTTTCGGGTCCCAGTTTACCATTCGAATACCACGATAAATTAAACCTTTCTCGTATAAATGAATAAAAGTGTCAATTACAGCTTCACTCATTGCAGGGTCCATAGTAAATGAAGTACGTTCCCAATCGCAAGAAGCACCAAGCTTTTTCAATTGTTCTAATATGATTCCTCCGTATTTATCTTTCCAATCGTAAGCATAGTTTAAAAACTCCGCACGAGTTAAAGATTTCTTGTCAATCCCCTTCTCCTTCAATAAGTTTACTACTTTCGCCTCTGTAGCTATCGATGCATGATCTGTACCAGGAACCCATAGAGCATTTTTACCCATCATTCGAGCACGACGAATTAAAACATCCTGAATTGTGTTATTCA
>CAZYBY010000037.1:0-2917 GCA_964645385.1 uncultured Sphingobacterium sp. | reverse complement strand
TATTAAATACAAAGTTCGCAAAGGTGATTATCTTTCTACAATCGCTGAAAAAAATAAAGTGAGCGTTCAAGATATTCGCAACTGGAATAACATGAAGAGATCTATAGTGATGGCTGGACAAACATTAATCATCAAAAAATATGATGAGAAATTAATTGCAAAAGCTACTACTAGCGAGAAAAATCAAATAGCTAAACGTGTACCAGAAAGGAATTCTGATTCTAAATATGTATTTCATAAAGTAGAAAAAGGCGACACCTTATATGGTATCGCCAAAAAATATGCTTGGATGACTGTTGAGAAAATCAAAGAACTTAACGGCATTAAAACAAGTGATGATCTTAAAGCTGGAATGATTTTAAAAATCTCTAAAAAAAGCTAATAAGTTTAGCATCTTTTATTTTATTCTTTAACTATTTTAGTTACTAATACTTCGTATCCACATATAAAGTTTACGATGTAAGTTCCTGCTGTTAATTCATTTAAATTAACTCTTGCTTCATTCGTATTTTCAATATTTTGAGAGATTACTAATTGTCCGCTTAGGTTGTATATATTCAATGTTCCTGCACTTGTTTCTTTCATGTTTAATTGGATATAATCGCTTGTTGGATTAGGAAATACATTTAATTCTGCTTTATGATTTGAAATTCCAGTATTCGTTTTATAGGTTATGATTTCTTTACTCAAATTATGCCATACTAAACCATCATAAATTTTGATAATTGATTCTACTAATCTGTTTTGATTATCATAAGCATATTCCATTTCAGTTTCCATTAAAGTAGTCCATGTATTGTTTTCATACATTTCAACTTTGTAGCTTTTCGGGTTATTGTGCATATCATAATCTTCATCTAATCGATATGAGTATACCCATTCATTATTAATGTTTACAAATGATACAGACGACATACCACCATTTAATTTATATTGAAAGACCGCTTTTTGGTCGCTGTTCCAAGTGTTGTTCGACCAGACTTTTAATTCGATAGTATTCAATTGTTTTTTAGCATAATCGTGCCAGTTGATATTTGTGTACAACTCTTTATTTTCCCACTGATTTCCATTCCATGTTAGGTAAATCATTTCAGTAATTTCACCAGTTGAGTTATAATCGAATCCTTCCGCATATATGTTTACCCATTCGTTTTTATCATATAGTTGAGTAATAATTTCATCAATTTTATTATTACTTAGGTTGTAAATTCTTCTCATGATAGGAGTATAAATTTTTGTATTATCATCAAGCACTAAATCGGTTTCGATGTATTGATTTGAGCTGATGAAATCTGTAATCATTTTTTTACCATTACTCAATACCCATTCATTATTGTTCCAGTAGAAATATTCTTCACGAATAGTATTTCCTTTAGAATCCTTTTCGAATTCAGATTTATCTTGATGCTTCCATTCTCCATCCGCATAAACATCAGTCGTATTAGTAATTATTAATTTAGATGAACTAATTGAATAAATAACTCTTTGTTGAGCTTGTCCATTTATATCATATACAATTTCTTCTTGTAGTTCCTTATCAGCATTATAAACTGATTCGAAGGTCCCGGTAAATTCCCATTGAATCGAGTTTTCATTCCATATGAATTTTTGAGTCGATTTTCCAGATTTTTGTGAAGATTTTGCTTCTGTAAACCGATCAACAATTGATTTTACGTTTGTTTGCACATTAATTTCCTTGTTTAATTGTGCTCTAATACCCTTTTGAGCATAAATTGGGCTCATTAAAAGGCATAATACATAGAGAGTTAAGTGTTTCATTTTGAATAGCTTTTTGCCTAAAGACAAAGTCAAATGCATTCTACCCTTATTCGAAAATGAGAAAGTAAAAAAGGTCTATTTTTCGGCACGATTCCTTATATTTGAACCTTTCACAAGAAGCTCTAAAGCTACTTTAGTATTTTAAATTTATGAATAAGAATAATCGTAAGCAGGATGCGTTGGAATATCATTCGCAAGGCAGACCAGGTAAGATTGAAGTAATTCCAACAAAACCCACAAATTCTCAAAGAGATTTATCATTAGCATATTCACCAGGTGTGGCTGAGCCATGCATGAAGATACACGAAAACGTAGAGGATGTTTACAAGTATACTGCAAAGGGAAACTTAGTAGCGGTTATTAGTAATGGAACAGCAGTATTAGGTTTAGGGAATATTGGCCCTGAGGCATCGAAGCCAGTAATGGAAGGAAAAGGAGTATTATTTAAAATATTTGCTGATATCGATGTTTTCGATATTGAATTAAATGTAACGGATGTAGATCAGTTTGTAAATACAGTCAAAGCATTAGAGCCTACATTCGGAGGAATTAATTTAGAAGATATTAAAGCCCCAGAGTGTTTTGAAATAGAGAAAAGATTAAAAGCTGAGTTGAATATTCCTATCATGCACGATGATCAGCATGGTACGGCAATCATTTCTGCTGCAGCATTGTTGAATGCATTAGAACTTCAAAAAAAGAAAATCGATAAAGTTAAGATCGTTGTAATTGGTGCAGGTGCTGCGGCAATTTCATGTTCGAAATTATACTTATCAGTTGGAGCAAAGAAAGAGAACATCGTGATGATCGACAGAGAAGGTGTAATCCGTTCGGATCGTAAAGGACCGATGGATGAAACGAAAAAATTCTTTGCAACAGATCGAAATATTTCAACGCTTGCTGATGCAGCGAAAGATGCAGACGTGTTGATTGGTTTATCAGGTGCAAATATTATTACACCAGAAATGTTGAAATCTATGGCGAAAAATCCAATCGTTTTTGCGATGGCAAATCCTGATCCGGAAATTGATTATAATTTAGCAATCAAAACTCGTAACGACATAATCATGGCTACGGGACGTTCAGATTTCCCTAACCAAGTGAATAACGTTTTAGGTTTCCCATATATTTTTAGAGG
>CAZYBY010000036.1:0-3066 GCA_964645385.1 uncultured Sphingobacterium sp. | reverse complement strand
TAAGATTGCATCCAACTCCATGGAAACATTTTGCATTAGGCGCATTTTTAATAATCCTAATTTCTCCCTTAGTATCTTATACTTCAATTCTAAATGAACAAATTTCATTGCCAACTTTTCTATCGAATGTTGAACAATATTTCAAAAATCAACAAATACAATCGGAGAAATTTGCAACAATGTTTTTGAGAGACAATACTGGAAGAGATTTAATCATCAACATTTTTATTGTTGGATTATTAGCAGCAGTTTCTGAAGAATTATTTTTTAGAGGTGTATTACAGAATATCCTATCAGAAAAAATTTATAATATACATGTAGTTGTACTTACTTGTGCAATTCTTTTTAGTGCATTGCATCAAGAATTTTATGCTCTAATACCAAGAACATTATTGGGAATGGCCTTAGGTTATGCTTACATTTTTTCTAGGTCATTGTGGGTACCTATACTTATGCATTTTGTTAATAATACAACAGCAGTAGTGCTCGACTCTCTTTATAAACAAGGATATTCAAGCTTTAATCCTAATGCAAATGAATATTTTGGAAGTATTGGATTAATAATTTCATTAATCACTACAATTGCTTTATTTTGGTATTGGAAAAACAACAGAAGGTCTAGCGTAGTATTTATCAATGGAGAAGGATTGGATTAAAATTTATACTTCAGAAAATTTCTATAAGGCTACTTTAGTGTCGTCGGTATTGCGCGATCATGAAATCGAAGTTGTAGAACTAAACAAGAAAGATTCTAGTTATCAAAATTTTGGTGAAATAGAATTATATATACACCCAAAGCATTTCGATGAAGCCATCGAAATAATTATTAAAAACGAATTATGAATAATTTTTTCACTCGAACCATTACTGCTCTTTTCTTCGCATTAACTTGTATTGCGTGCATCTATTTTAATGGCTATATACACTTGCTGTTTTTTATATTTTCGGTAATCGCTTTTGATGAGTACTTAAAAATGAATGGACCAAAAAAGCGTAAGGCCTTAGGTCGTTTATATTTGCTATATGCAATTATTATGTCGGCAAGTTTTGGCCTATCGCAAATGAATATTATTCCTGAGAAAATGATATGGTTGAATGTGTTTTTGATGGCTTCTATTTTTATTATTGAACTTTATCAAAGAGAGCAATTGCCATTCGACCAGATCGCGAAGTTAATATTAGGATATGCTTATGTAATTATTCCTTTCGCCATGTTTACTGGTTTAGGATATATTGTTTCTGGGGAGTATAATTTTGAAATTCCACTAGGATTTTTGTTTTTGGTTTGGGCCAACGATAGCGGAGCCTACGTTTTTGGAATTACTTTAGGTAAAAACAGGCTTTTTGAGCGTATTTCGCCAAAAAAATCATGGGAAGGCTTTTTCGGTGGAATGATTATAGCAGGAATTTCTGCTTATTTCATTTCTCAATATTTCCAAAGCATTTCTACTCAACATTGGATAGTTCTATCCGTAATCATCGTAATTTTTGGCACCTTAGGAGATTTGGTTGAATCTATGCTTAAAAGAAGTAAAGACATCAAGGATTCGGGGAATATTTTACCTGGACATGGTGGAATTTTAGATCGTTTTGACGCTTTATTGATTGCTGCACCAATGGTTTATGCCTATCTGCATCTTTTTTTATAGATTTGCCCTTTAAACTATTATCATGACTTTACATAAGGAAGGCACGGCCTCTATTTTATTAGCACTACTATTTGGTGTTATTGTTAATTTTTGCACATACTATTTTGCACCAAACACTACTTGGTTACATGTATTTGGCATTTTATTAAGTTCTTTTATTTTAATCATCATCTTACAGTTTTTCAGAAAGCCAATTTTCGAGATCACTCCAAACGATTCGATTTTATTAGCTCCTGCAGATGGTAAGGTTGTGGTAATTGAAGAAGTAGAAGAACCAGAATTCTTTAAAGACAAGCGTATTCAAGTTTCAATTTTTATGTCGCCATTTAATGTACATATCAATAGAAACCCAATTTCTGGTATAGTAAAATATGCTAAATACCATGCTGGTTTATATCTAGTAGCTTGGCATCCTAAATCATCTACAGAAAACGAGCGCACTACAGTTGTTTACGAAAAATCAAATGGTATGCAAATCTTAATGCGCCAGATTGCTGGTGCTTTAGCGCGTAGAATCGTTTATTATGTGAAAGAAGGCGACAAAGTAACTCAGGGTAATGAAATGGGATTCATCAAATTTGGTTCTCGTGTTGATTTGTTTTTACCTCTAGGCACTAAAATCGACGTGAAATTAAATGATGTGGTTAAAGGTGGAAAGTCTACCATCGCTACCCTATTTTAATTTTTCCTCTTGATAACAATTTTACGTAACTTGCGTTATTATCAAGTAGATAATCTATTAAAAACATTAAATAAATAAAAAAATGAAAAAAACATTATTAATGCTTGCGTTCGTAGCAGCTACTTCAATGGTAGCATTAGCGCATGGCGATGACAAAAAAGAAGGTAAAAAAGATGCTTGTTGTTCAAAAGAAGGAGCTAAAAAAGAAATGGCTTCTAAATCTTGCTGCTCAAAAGATGGCGCTAAAACAGCTAAAGTAGAAAAAACTGGTAAAGCTGAAAAAGTTGCTGAAAAAACAGCTGCACCTAAAAACTAATTTCTTTCTGTAAAATGTATTAAGTATTATGTATCAAGTAAAACATACATTGTACATATTACTTAATACATAATACTTTTCATTTCTCTTCTACTATCTACAGACTAATTAATTCTTTATTAATTTAGTAGTTCCAAGTAACATATTGTTGTTGTATAATTTAACTAAATATACACCAGCAGAGATTCCAACTTTTTCTAATTGTAAATCTACTTCTACCAATCCTTCAGATTGATAAACTAGTTTTCCATTTAAATCTAAAATTTCAACACGATCAAACTTTACGTTGTTGTCGTTTTTAATGTAAATGTGATTATATACTGGGTTTGGGTATATTGATATTCCTAATTTAGATAGTTCATCATTGTTAATTCCAATCGCAACTTTTTCTTGAACTGTATACGTTGATTTGATAATAC
>CAZYBY010000035.1:0-2729 GCA_964645385.1 uncultured Sphingobacterium sp. | reverse complement strand
ATGGGTATTGGTGTTTACTTTTTTATTAGCTTTTATTCTAGATGTTTTTATTAAAAATGAAAAGCTAATTGGAAGTATTAGTTTGATTGGGATTGTTGCTTCGCTAAGTTTACTTGTAAACCAAACTATTCATCATCATATTGATTATTCTTTATTCAGCAACTTTTATAAAATATCAAAAGTTGTATTGCAGTTTAAAATTTTATTGAGTATTTCTAGTATCATCGCAATTGTGCCATACTTATTGGGTATATTCAAAGCAAAAAATAAAGAGTTTTATTATTTATTTCCTTTGCTTTTATTGAGTGCAAATTTGTTGAGTATGTCTGATCATTTACTCAGCATATTTCTAGGAGTTGAATTTTTATCAATATTATCATATTTATACATTGCCTACGAAATAAAGTCGAAAAGATCTGCTGAATCATCATCAAAATATATACTATACGGAGCCTTTGCATCTGCAGTTATGTTATATGGAATATCATGGCTATATGGATTAACAGGAACTTTACATTTAGGGAGCGAATTCTTATCAAACTTATCAAAAGCACCGCAAGGCCTTGTTGGAATGTCGATAATTATGTTTACATCGGGAATACTATTTAAAATTTCGGCAGCGCCATTCCATTATTATTCTCCTGATGTTTATGAAGGCTCTTCCCCATCAACATTAGCATTTATCAGTACTATACCAAAGATTGCAGGTATTGCATTGATGTATAATGTGCTTACACATTTTCATTTTAATTATTTTGGTTCGTATTTAGTTTGGCCAAATTTTTCATGGGAAAAAGCAATTGCTTTGATAAGTATTGCAACAATGTTTATTGGAAATTTATCAGCATTATCACAGAAAAACCTAAAAAGAATTTTTGCTTACTCAAGTATTTCTCATACTGGATTTTTATTGATGAGTTTAATAGTGTTTAGTGATACTGGAATTAATGCTCTATTATTTTATTCCCTTATATACCTACTTAGCAATTTCGCATTGTTTTTTATTCTTCAATATTGGGAGTCGTATTTTAATATTTCGAACTTAAGTCAACTCGTGGGATTTGGTAAGCAAAAGCCTTGGACAAGCAGTATGATGATTGTAGTATTAGCATCACTAACGGGTTTGCCGCCATTAGCGGGCTTTCTGGCGAAGTTCTTTGTTTTTGGAGCTATCTTCCAGCAATACCAGGTTTCATCTTCACCTTGGCTCTTATATGCCCTAATAGCTGGAGTTTTGAACACTGTTATAGCGCTGTTTTATTACTTCAACATAGCAAGGCATTTGTTTTTAATTAAATCTGAGAATAGTAACGAAGAAGAATTACCACCTAGGAGTTCGAATTCACTCGTAATTATCATATCGATATTAAGCTTATTATTGGTTGTATTAGGGTTACATCCAATTAGCTTCTAACAAAAAAAGCCTTTCTGATGAAGAAAGGCTTTTTAATTATCATTTAGAAATGTTATTCTACAATCATATTGTGATAAACCATATTCACATCATCATCCTCTTCCATTTTATCAAGCATTTTTTGGATTTCAGCTTCTTGTTCAGCATTAACTTTCATGTAAGAAAGCGGGAAACGCTCGAATCCAGAGCTAATGATATGAACACCTTTTTCTTCTAAAGCTTTTTGCATATTTCCAAAATCTTCAAAAGCAGTAGTAATTAAGATCTCGTTTTCATCTTGTTCAACTTCTTCAGCACCATAATCAATTAATTCTAATTCTAAATCTTCAACGCTTAGGCCTTCAGCATTAACTCTGAATACAGCTTTGCGTTCGAAAACGAAATTAAGCATACCAGTTGTTCCTAAACTTCCACCACCTTTAGTGAAGTAAGAACGAACACTAGCAACAGTTCTATTGATATTATCTGTAGATGTTTCAACTAAAACAGCAACACCATGTGGAGCGTATCCTTCATAGATTACTTCTTCGTACGATGAAGTATCTTTATCTGCTGCACGTTTGATAGCAGCATCGATACGATCCTTAGGCATATTAACACCCTTGGCATTTTGGATTACTACTCGAAGTTTTGCATTGGTATCGGGGTTTGCACCACCTGCTTTTACTGCAATTACAATATCTTTCCCGATGCGAGTAAAGGCCTTAGCCATCGCACCCCATCTTTTCATTTTAGATTGTTTTCTAGCTTCAAATGCTCTTCCCATAAGAGTAATAGGTTAATTTGTTAAAGTGTTAATATGTTAATCCTTGTGTTTTCAAGGAATGCAAATATAAGAAATACCAATTAACTCATTAACAAATTAACTCATTAACTCATTAACAAATTAATTAAAGTCCGGTATTATGTCTGAATAGTTTAATGGCAATAGCAAGAAGAATAATGCCAAATGCTTTACGGAGAATATTTAATCCAGTTTTACCTAATACTTTTTCGATTCTGGCAGTATTTTTCAGGATAACATAGACAAATAGCATGTTGAGGATAATGCCTACAATGATATTTTGAGTATTGTATTCACTTTTAAGTGAAAGTAAGGTAGTCATGGTGCCAGCTCCAGCAATAATAGGAAAGGCTAGGGGCACTATGGAAGTAGATTCTGGAGTTTCTTCTTTGAAAAAATTCACGCCTAAAACCATTTCAAGGGCGATAATGAATATTACCAACGAACCGGCAATAGCAAACGAAGAAATATCTAAGCCGATTACGGCTAATAATTGTTCTCCAACAAAAAGGAATAACACCATCAGAAATA
>CAZYBY010000034.1:0-5451 GCA_964645385.1 uncultured Sphingobacterium sp. | reverse complement strand
CGAATATGGAATTTTCATTTCCACAGCCCAACCTTTATCATTAATTTTCACATCACTTTCCCAAACAACATCGAATGTTTCTGCACCAGTTTTTTCATCAAACTGAACACCAGCAGCAGTAACGCCGAATTCAAAACGATTCTGTAAATCATGAAAAGTATCAACACTAACACTGAACAGATCAGTATTGCCATAATTGTCGTGAATAGAAAGCTCTTTAAGACTACTATCTGGTGAGGAATCATACAACATAGCAGCAACATATACCGCTTCGTTATCGTACGTAATCATCACCTCAGATTTTTGGGTAGAAGGACGATTAGGATAAGGTTCTGTTTGAGTGAATTGGCTTGCTTTTTCGGCATACATCCAAGCTTCATCGTTTAAAACCCCATCAATTTTTGGTGCTTTAACAATCCTCGAAGCGTTAAGCACACGCTTATCTGTCTGAGCAAAAGACAATTGAGTTGTAATCAACAGAAAAGTTGTTATCCAAAAGCGCATGTGGGTGTAAAGAATTTAAGTTTCAAAAATACCAAGATTGTGCCAAACTCTAATGTTCGAGATGTAACAATTATGTTTTTAAATAAACATCTTTTCAATTTCAGCCGAAATACCTACTTTTACCGCAAATTCTTATAGAAATGAATATTCACGAATATCAAGGTAAATCAATTTTAAAATCTTTCGGAGTACGAGTACAAGAAGGTATCGTTGCAGAAACTCCAGAGCAAGCTGTTGAAGCAGCAAAACAATTACAAGCTGAAACTGGTACTGGATGGTGGGTTATTAAAGCTCAAATTCATGCAGGTGGAAGAGGTAAAGGTGGAGGTGTTAAATTAGCTAAGAACTTAGATGAGGTTAAAGAGAAAGCAGAGCAAATTATTGGCATGCAATTAATTACTCCTCAAACTGGTGCTGAAGGTAAAAAAGTGAATAAAGTATTGGTTGCACAGGATGTTTATTATCCAGGTGTTTCTGAGACAAAAGAATTTTACATGAGTGTTTTATTGAACCGTGCAAACGGAAGAAACATCATCATGTATTCTACTGAAGGTGGTATGGATATTGAAGAAGTGGCAGAACATACACCACACTTGATTTTCAAAGAAGAAATCGATCCTAAAGTAGGTTTACAAGGATTCCAAACTCGTAAAATTGCTTTCAACTTAGGTTTAGAAGGTGATGCATTTAAAGATATGACGAAGTTTATCGCAGCTTTATACAAAGCATACGATCATACCGACTCTGCGATGTTCGAAATCAATCCTGTATTAAAGACTTCTGATAACAAAATATTAGCAGTAGATGCTAAAGTAAGTTTAGATGATAACGCTTTATACCGTCATCCAGACTATAAAGAAATGCGTGATGTAACAGAAGAAGATCCTACAGAAGTAGAAGCAGGTAAATCTAACCTTAACTATGTGAAACTAGACGGAAACGTTGGTTGTATGGTTAACGGTGCAGGTTTAGCAATGGCTACTATGGATATCATCAAATTATCTGGTGGTGATCCTGCAAACTTCTTAGATGTGGGTGGAACTGCAAATGCTAAAACTGTAGAAGCAGCTTTCCATATTATCTTAAAAGATCCAAACGTAAAAGCAATATTAATCAACATCTTTGGCGGTATCGTTCGTTGCGACCGTGTTGCTCAAGGTGTAATTGATGCATACAACAACATTGGAAATATTCCAGTGCCAATTATTGTTCGTTTACAAGGAACAAATGCTGTTGAAGCTAAAAAATTAATCGACGAGTCGGGATTAAAAGTATTCTCTGCAATTGCATTGCAAGATGCTGCTGATTTGGTGAAGGAAGTGCTAAATAAGTAGTACTAAGAATTGAGATATTAGATATTAGATTGTTCGTCGGAGCATCCTCGCTCCGACTTTTTTTATTGTCCATTCATCGTAACGGTCCCCGAACGAAGTTGAGGGGCGCTCCGACTTTTTTTTTGTCCATTCATCGTAACGGTCCCCGAACGAAGTTGAGGGGCGCTCCGACTTTTTTTTGTCCATTCATCGTAACGGTCCCCGAACGAAGTTGAGGGGCGCTCCGACTTTTTTTTGTCCGTTCATTGTAACGGTCCCCGAACGAAGTTGAGGGGTTTTTCGTATATTTGACTATGCTTCTGAAGTTATACAACGAAAATCCGAACGAAAAAGAAATCCAAAAAATAGTGGATTGTTTACGTGCAGGTGGACTCATTATCTACCCTACGGATACAGTATATGGTTTGGGTTGCGATATTACCAATCAAAAAGCAATAGAGAAAATTTGTAAAATAAGAAACATCAAGCCAGAGAAAGCCAATTTCTCTTTTGTATGCTACGACTTAAGTCATTTATCAGACTATATAAAACCAATCGACAATCATACGTTTAGAATATTAAAGAAAGCCCTGCCCGGCCCTTTCACATTTATTTTTAACGCGAATAATGCAGTACCAAAATTGATGAATTCTAACAAGAAAACTGTTGGAATTCGTATACCTGATAATAATATTGCAAGAGCAATTGTGCAAATGCTTGGCAATCCAATTGTAAGTAGCTCTATACACGACGAAGATGATGTAATTGAATACACCACAGATCCGGAATTGATTTACGAAAAATATCAAGACCTCGTCGATATCGTTATCGATGCTGGCTACGGAGGAAACGAACCTTCTACTATTATTGATTTTACAACAGATGAGCCGGTTATTTTAAGGCAAGGTAAAGGGGATTTTAGCCTTTTTGAGTAGTGAGTAGTGGGTAGTGGGTAGTGAGTATCGGGTAATTTTTGTTTTTTGTATTTATAATTAGTTTTATAAAATGAGATTATTAATTGTATTAATTTTTTTGCTACAAACAACACAAGTGCATTCTCAGAAAATAGCGATAGATACAACTTTATTAATTAATCAAATGTGCGAAATGTATAATAATGATCAATCTAACTATGATAATAATACTATTCGTACAGCAATTTTTATAGAAAATTTTAATTGGTTAATAAAAACAACTAAGGAAATAGGATTCCCAAATTATAACCTAGGAAGAACTAGAGAAGAAAGAAAATGCATTGGAAATTTCACATCAGCAACACTTACACATATTTCACAAACAAATCCGCATTTATTAATTAATATTGACATAATCCAATTGATACAAAGGGAAATTAACAATGGGAACATTGATAAAAAGTATTTTACAGATAACTTAAATTATTTGTATTCTGGTTCTGTTAAATTATGTAGTAATGATATTAAAAAGTACGAATATGCATTAAAAGCATGGGGAATGGAGATGATCCCAAAAACAAAATTTAAAAAATGTAACTAATATAAACTCAATACTCAATACTCAATACCCGATACTCACTACTCACTACTCAAAAGAAATGGAATCAAAAATCAAACAATTCATCAAACCCTTCTCTGACTTCATTCGAACAAATGTAACGGGTGGTTTTTTGTTATTGTATTGTGTGGTTATTGCTTTGTTAATGGTAAACTCTAGTTTGTATGATGCTTACCATCATTTTTTCACAACAGATTTTGGTCTTACTATTGGCGATAAAAATTTTACTCGCGACTTACACTTCTGGATTAATGATGGCTTGATGGCCATTTTCTTTTTACTTGTTGGTTTAGAAATAAAACGTGAACTATTAGAAGGAGAACTTTCGGATATTAAAAAATCAAGCTTGCCTATTTTATCCGCGCTTGGTGGTATGCTTGTTCCTGCAATTATTTATGTAGCTTTCAATTTCAATACGCTAGGTAAAAATGGTTGGGCAATTCCAATGGCAACCGATATTGCCTTTGCTGTTGCCATAATTTCATTACTCGGAAAACGTGTTCCATTATCTTTAAAAATATTTTTAACAGCTTTAGCAATAGTAGATGATTTAGGTGCAATTATAGTCATTGCTATTTTCTATACACAATCACTTTCTTTTACTTATTTATTTTATGCTTTCATCGTTCTTATTATTCTTTATTTATTAAATATTTCTAGGGTTAAATCCTTAACCTTATATGCTCCATTCGGAATTTTACTTTGGTATTTTACTTATAAGTCGGGCATACATGCAACTATTTCGGGAGTGCTATTTGCCTTTATGATTCCAACAAACAAGGGCACACATATTTCACCTCTTGAAAGATTAGAACATATCTTGAACAAACCAGTGGCTTATTTTATCATGCCATTGTTTGCCTTATCAAATACTGATATCATTTTAAATACTAAATTATTTCAATCCTTATCTCAACCCATCGGACTAGGAATTATATTCGGATTAGTATTCGGGAAAGTTATTGGGATTGTATCCTTTGCATATTTAAGTATTAAACTAAAATTTTCCCTCTTACCAAATGGCACAACTTGGAAACAACTAATCGGCGCTGGCTTCTTAGGTGGAATCGGCTTTACCATGTCTATTTTCATCGCACTTCTCTCCTTCCCAGAAATTGAATTCCAAGCCTTGAGTAAATTGGCTATTCTACTTGCTTCGGTTACTTCGGGTGCTATTGGATACACGGTACTTCGTAATTCGTAGCTGGTATTGGTCGTTAGTCATTAGTCCTTGGTCGTTAGTCGTTAGTGAAATAATAAGGACTATGGACTATGGACCATGGACCATGGACTAAGGACTAAGGACTATGGACTAAGGACTATGGACAATTTTTCAAAATATGGCAAAGCATAAAAAAGATGCACCGAAAGCAATGCAAAAAATGTAGCTAGTACCCAGAAAAAAAATCCCCAGAAAAATGCTGGCAATAATGCGAAGCTTTGTAAATTCTTTGCATCCCCTGCTTTTTTCGGCTCTTTAATAGAAAGATATAAAATATGCCATGCAGATATCCAAGCATCTGTGAAAATAAAAGCTGTTATAAATAAAGCAGCGTAATATTGGGTTGTGTTTAATTGAAAATAGAAAATAGAAATTAGTAAAGCGTTGGTAACGATTAGCCATACTAATCCGTAAGGATTTCGGACCCAAAATATTAAATTGATAACCGAAAAACATATCGCGATGTATAAAACATAATTGTAGTGCGAAGTATAAATTAAATACGCGAGCACAAATGATATGATGGAAGAGAATGGATAGCCTGCAATAGATACAAAGAACTTTGCAAACCAAGATTTAGATTTTGTAGTTGCAACTCCTTCTCCTGTATGTAAAATATCAACCGAAACTACCTCCCCTGAAAACAACAAACTCATAAAGGCATGCCCCGATTCGTGCACCATCGTATTAAAGCCTTTAAAAATCCTTCCTACTTTTGGCAAATAGTTTAAAGCAATAGCTATTGCTAGTACCAAAAGTATTTCCGTATTTTTAGATAAGTTAAACATACTTACAAGATAGAAATGAAAACACATTTCACCAAAAAGAAAATTAATAGAAGAGCTTCAGAAGTTAGTGATACTGGATTTGGAACTGAAA
>CAZYBY010000033.1:0-10625 GCA_964645385.1 uncultured Sphingobacterium sp. | reverse complement strand
GGAGTTATCCATTTTATATTGCTCGTATTTCATTTGAGCCGTACCTAAATCTTGTGTTATATACACAGAAGTACCATCTCCACGTAAAACTAATTTCTGATCTAAACCATCAGCAGTTAAATCGATCCAAACAGAGCCATCTTCTTTCTTAAAGAAAACATCTTTGCTTAATCCTTCGTCAATAATATCTTTTCCTAAATTATAGGTATTCGATTCGTAATAATATTGATCAAAATCTACTCCCATAGATTTGTATGTAACTGCGAAACCCTCATACACCCAATCGTTCATCATTTTCCACAGATTCAAAACATGCTCATCTTTCTGCTCCCATTTCAACAACATCTCTTGAGCTTCCTTAATCATAGGAGCTTCTTTTTTTGCTTGTTCTTCTGTTAAACCTTGAGCTACTAAATCTTCGATTTCTTTCTTATAAGCTTTGTCAAATTCAACGTAATATTTACCAACTAAGTGATCGCCTTTCATTCCAGATGATGCCGGAGTTTCGCCATTACCGAATTTCTCCCAAGCCAACATCGACTTGCAAATATGAATACCACGGTCGTTTACTAAGTTTGCTTTTATAACATCGTAACCTGCATACTTTAAAATTTCTGCAACAGAATAACCGAGTAAATTATTACGAACATGCCCCAAGTGCAGAGGTTTATTGGTATTTGGAGAAGAATACTCCACCATAACTTTAGCATTCTTAGAAGGGAGCTTACCAAATTCTTTACTTGAATAAATTTCTTGCAATGAATTAATCCAATACGAAGAAGCAATACTTAAATTTAAGAAACCTTTAACGGTTGAAAATGCAACTACTAAATCGGTATTATTTACAAGATATTCGCCAATCATTGCACCTGTTTCTTCAGGTGATTTTTTAGAGAATTTGATAAATGGAAAAGTAACAATAGTTACTTCACCTTCAAATTCTTTACGTGTACCTTGTAATGTAATTGTTGATTCAGGAACTTCAGTATTGAATAAAGCTTGAATAGCTTTTTGGGTATTGCTTATAATAATTTCAGGTAAATTCATTAGTCGTTTATCAATTGATTTGTTGCTCTCACTAATATTTCGAAAGCATTCTCTGCCATTAAATTTTCTTTATCTAAGGTTGGGTTAATCTCAACCATTTCGAAGCAACATACTTTTTCACTTTGCATTAAACGAGCTACTAAATTCCCTGCTTCTTTTTCTGTAATACCATTAGGTACTGGGGTTCCTGTTCCTTTAGAGATGGAAGCATCCATACAATCCACATCAAACGAAACGTAAATCAAATCACAATCGTCGAGTAATGCCAAAGCTTCAATCGCTACTTTCTCCACCCCTTTTCGTCGGATCTCTGCAGTGGTAAAGTTTTTCATTCCGAATTTCTTAATTAAGAAATCTTCTTGTTTTTCAGTATCTCTAACATTGATATATACAATATCTTTTGGTGTAAGTTTAGGACTAATACCACCAACGTTTTTCAATTGATACCAATAATTGATGGTCTCTTGATCTGGTTTGTTTACTTTACTTTCAATATTATCTTCAGCAATAGAAACTGCTAAAGGCATACCATGAACATTACCAGAAGGAGTTGTATAAGGTGTATGAATATCAGCATGAGCATCTATCCAAATTACACCTAATCTCAATTTCGGGTTAGCCATTTTGATTCCAGCAATAGTTCCAGCGGCAGATGAATGATCACCTGCAAGTACGATTGGGAACTCATTATTTTTGATGGTGCGAGAAACTTCATCGCTTACACGCTCAAGCATAGTAAGTACACCTGAAATTCTTTTTGCATGCGGATTTCCGGCAGATTCTAGTAAAAGATGGTTCTCATTCTGAACTTCAACCGTTTTATATTGCTTAAAATAACGACTACCGAAGTCTAAAGCAGCTATTTTAACGGCATCTATACCCATGCTTGCACCACGTGTACCTGCACCTATTTCCGATTTAACCTCTATAATCTTTAAATTTCTCATAAAATATGGCTTGCCTGCAAAAATATTATTTCATTTCTGTTCTGCAGTATATGTATTCTAAAAATAAATAAAATATCTTTGCAAAAATTTATTTGGATGCAAAGTTACAAGGAATTTCTTGATTTGTCTGTTGGCTTCCCACAAGAAGGCTTCGAAGTTATTGATGATGAGTTATATTTTCATGATCTAAATTTAATGGAAATGATTGAAACATACGGAACTCCGTTGCGTTTCACCTACCTTCCTGTTATCTCGAAGAAAATCCAACAAGCTAAAATTTGGTTTCAACGTGCCATTGTTAATAATAACTATAGAGGTAGTTATACTTACTGTTATTGCACTAAGAGCTCGCATTTCCGTCATATTTTAGAAGAAGCGCTAAAAAATGATATTCATTTAGAAACTTCTTCGGCCTTCGATATGCCAATTATCGACCATTTAGAGAAGAAAGGTGTGTTGAATAAAGACATCACTGTTATCTGCAATGGATACAAAAAAGACACATATAAGCAATATATCGTGGATATGCTTCACGATGGATTCAATAATATTATTCCAGTATTAGATAATAAAGAAGAGTTTTATTTCTACGACGATGAGTTGGATGTTAATTGTAATTTAGGAATCAGAATTGCATCAGAAGAACAGCCAGATTCACAATTCTATACAAGTCGTTTAGGTATTCGTATGGAAGATGTAATCGATTTCTACCAGTCGAGAATTGAATCTCATCCAAATTTCAAAGTAAAACTTTTACATTTCTTTATTAACTCTGGTATTACAGATTCACAGTATTACTGGAACGAATTAGAGAAATATGTAACCCTGTATTGCAAATTCAAGAAGGTTAACCCAGACCTTACTATCTTAGATATTGGGGGTGGTATGCCATTCAAAAACTCATTAACATTTGAGTTTGATTATGAATATATGGTGAATGAGATTGTAAAGCGTATCAAAGAAATTTGTGCTGAGCACGATGTTATTGAACCAGATATTATCACTGAATTCGGAAAGTACACAGTTGCTGAAGCTTCTGGAATTCTGTATAAAGTGTTAGGTAGAAAACAACAAAACGATAAAGAAAAATGGTTAATGCTAGATGGTAGTTTCATTACAAACTTACCAGATGTTTGGGCATTAAATCAACGATATATCTTAATGCCGATAAACAATTGGGATGCAGAATACGAACGAGTGAACTTAGGAGGTATTACTTGCGATGGGCAAGATTACTACAACCAAGAAGCGCATATGAACAACGTATTCATGCCAAAAACTCGAAAAGTTCAATACATGGGATTCTTCCACACTGGGGCATACCAAGAAGTACTAAGCGGTTACGGTGGCGTGCATCATTGTTTATTACCACATCCGAAACATATCTTAATTCGCAAGAACCGCGACGAAACAGTTAACTACGAAGTCTTCGGCGAAGAACAGAATTCTAAACAAGTACTGAAGTTACTAGGATACGCGTAGTTCTTTAGCACACGAGCAAATGAACTAGAATGGTATATCTCCCATATCATCATTCATCTTACTTGGACGGATGATGATATTCGGACTATTGTCGAAGCCTGAATTTGGACCAAGATTACTGAAAATTGGATTGCCGTAATCAGTAGCGTCGTAATCGGCAAACTTCACGTACTCTCCAATATATCTTAGGGTTACAGAGCCTACCGCTCCGTTACGATGTTTAGCGATAATGATTTCTGCGGTACCTTTAGTGTTGTTTCCGTCTTCATCTACTTCGAAGCCATAATATTCCGGACGATAAATAAACAATACCATATCTGCATCTTGTTCAATAGATCCAGATTCACGCAAATCGGATAACATTGGCTTTTTATTACCACCTCTGGTTTCTACGGCACGACTTAATTGAGAAAGTGCTAAAACAGGAACATTTAATTCTTTTGCAATACTCTTTAATGCACGAGAAATAGCTGAAATCTCTTGCTCTCTGTTACCACTACGTTGATCTCCTGAACCAACCATCAACTGTAAATAGTCGATGATGATCATGTCGATATCGTGTTGAGCTTTTAAACGACGGCATTTCGCACGAAGTTCGAATATATTTAAAGAAGGAGTATCATCGATAAAAATTCCTGATTCAGATAATCGTCCTACTTTGGTTAACAATTGTTGCCATTCGGCATCTGTCAAATCACCTTTCTTTAATTTCTCTGCAGGAATTTCAACTTCAGCAGCAATCAAACGATTGGTTAATTGTACTGCCGCCATCTCAAGCGAGAAGATTGCGATTTTTTTCTTGCCTATTAAACTTGCATTACGAGCCAAACTCAATACAAACGCGGTTTTACCCATAGCCGGACGAGCAGCAATAATTACTAAGTCTGAACTCTGCCAACCAGAAGTCATACGATCTAACTCAGTAAAGCCAGATGGAACACCCGTTAAACCGTCGGTTTTATCTTTCAGCTCTTCTAACATCTGAATCGATTTGGTGATCAAAGATCCCATATCATAAGACTCGCGACGAAGATTACCCTCTGCAATGGCAAATAAGTTTTTTTCGGCTTTATCTAATAATTGAAGTACATCGGTAGTGTCTTCATAAGCATTTGAAATAATGTCAGAAGAAATACTAATTAACTCTCTTTGAATATATTTTTCTGATATAATTCGAGCGTGAAACTCAATATTTGCTGATGATGCAACACGGTTTGTAAGTTCCGTAATGTAATATGCTCCACCAATCATTTCAATCTCACCAGTCTGACGAAGACGATTAGTCACCGTTAATAAATCGACAGGCATAGAGTTTTGAAACAAATGCTGAATAGCTTTAAAGATTTTCTGATGGGCGTCTACGTAAAAAGTTTCTGGCTTAAGAATATCGATAACCGAACTCAATGCATCCTTTTCTAGCATTAAAGCACCCAAAACGGCTTCTTCTAAATCAACGGCCTGAGGAGGTAATTTTCCCATTTGTCCGCCAATATTACTTACCGTTTTCTTGCGATCTGTTCTTGTTCTGCTATTTAAATTTTGCTCTTGCTCCATCATGAAACAAATTTAGTTTTTCGATTGGAATTTACCACATATGTTGATAAGTTGATTTGGTAACTGGTAACTGGTAGCTCGTAACTGGTAGCTCGTAACTGGTAACTCGTCCTTGGTCGTTGGTCCTTCGTTCTTGGTCGTTGGTCGTTGGTCGTTAGACAAAAGTTTAATTCGGACTTTCGGTCCCAATAGTTATCGGGATTCGAATATTCGGAAATTATTGGCATTTTTGTAAAAATTTAAAAAATGGAAGTAAAGAACAATCAGCTGGTTTTCGGGATACGCGCGGTAATGGAAGCTGTAGAAAGTGGTAAAGAATTAGAGTCGTTATACATTCAAAAGGGTATTCAAGGCGAATTATTGAAAGAACTACGTCGTTTGATTGATAAATATAATTTGAAATATCAGTATGTACCTGTTGAAAAGCTAAACAGATTAACAACAAAAAATCACCAAGGTGTTGTAGCATTCATCTCTCCTATTACATTTAATCAAGTTGAAGATTTAATTCCCTTTGTTTTCGAAAATGGAGAAGTGCCATTATTTCTTATTTTAGATCGCATAACAGATGTTAGAAATTTTGGAGCAATCGCTAGAACTGCCGAATGTGCTGGTGTACACGGTATCATAGTTCCGATGAAAGAAAGCGCGGCAATCAATGCTGATGCGCTAAAAACATCTGCTGGAGCATTGTTCAAAATCCCAGTATGCAGAGTACATTCGCTAAAAAAAGCAGTGGAATACATGCAAGAATCGGGCTTACAAGTTATTGGTTGCTCAGAAAAGAACGACGAAAGTTTATATACAGTTGATTTCTCAGTGCCAACTGCAATAGTGATGGGCTCTGAAGAAGATGGAATATCTAATGATATAATGCGAGTAGTTGATCGTTACGCTAAAATTCCATTGAATGGAGAAATCGAATCACTAAACGTATCTGTTGCTGCTGGGGTGGTGCTTTACGAGGCGGTGAGACAAAGAACAACTTAAATATAATATGTTAATGTGTTAATCCCGAATACTCGGGACAAGTTATGTTAATGAGCACACGAGCCCCTAAAATCGCTTCGCTACGTTCGGGGACCGAAAAGCATTGAAGCAAAAAAATATAAAAATGAAATTACCAATATTTAAAGACCTAATATTATTTGAAAACGACGACATTGTGGTGGTAAATAAACCTCCTTTTATTAGTTCTTTAGATGATAGAAATGGCGACAATATAAACATGTTGAGGTTAGCTCGCATGGAATATGATGATGTTCAAGTTTGTCATCGTTTGGATAGAGAGACTTCGGGAGCCTTAATATTTGCTAAGAATTCTGAGGCATATAGAAATGTGTCAATGCAGTTCGAGCATCGTGAAGTAACTAAAATATATCATGCATTAGTAGATGGACAGCATCGATTTGAAGGCTTACAAGTGGATTTGCCAATTGGAATTGGAAATAAAGGTGTAGTTCGAATTGATCGTGGAGAAGGCAAACCCGCAGAAACCGAATTCAACACCATCAAATTATTTCGTCATTATACTTTAATAGAATGCCGACCTAAAACTGGTCGAATGCACCAAATCAGAATACATCTTGCAACTCAACGAGCTCCTATTATGGGCGACGATCTGTACAGCGGTAAACCATTCTTCTTATCGAAAGTTAAAAGAGGCTATAAATTATCTAAAGAACAAGAAGAACAACCCATCATGAAACGATTTGCATTACATGCAAAGCAAGTGGGATTTAAATTACCCTCAGGCGAAGCAATCGTTGTAGATGCTCCTTATCCTAAAGATTTTGATACAGCATTGAAGATGTTGGAGAAATTTGACCAATAGCTCACCGGCCCTTCGGCTCCGCTCAGGGACCGATGACGAAGGACTACATTAAGAGCCCCACCATTAGTCCTGCTATAATTAATAAGCTTGGAGCTAATTTATTCCACATTAACAATGCGAATGTAATGGCCATTATGGCGATGCTTTGCCATTGGTCGATTACTTGGGTACTCATGATAAAGAATGCAGCGATGGCAAAACCAACGGAAACTGAGTTAATGCCTTCTAATGCTCTTTGAACACCCCTTCGTTGTTTCATTTGCTCCCAAGCGGGAAATATCATCAATATAAATAATAATCCAGGGATATTTATTCCTAATAAAGCTGCAAAAGATCCGAGAATTTGCCCTGAAAAACCACCTGCTCTCATCGACATACTACCGATAAATGACGTGAATGAGAATAATGGCCCAGGAATAGCTTGTTGTAAAGCGAAGCCTGCTAAAAATTCTTGAGAAGTTAAGTAATGCTTCATCTCCACAAACTCTGTGTACAATAGTGGCACGAGTACTTGTCCGCCACCGAAAATCATAATACCATTTCGATAAAAGTTTTCGAACAAACGTACAGGTAAACTAAAAAATGAAGTTCTATTAATAATTGCTCCAAGAACCGCAAAGAATATAAGGATTCCGAAAAATGGGATTAATTTTTTCCAATTAAATGGGATTGGATTATTATTGAATATAGGTTTCCCCTTACCAAAGAAAATGGAGCCGACAATTCCTAAAATAATTACAGCAGGAAATGCATATGCATTCTGAAAATAGATGGTGATAATTGCTGATAGGATTGCTAATACATAGGAAAAGCTATTATTAAGAACTTTCTTCGTAAGGATATAGGCAGAATATGCTACAAAACCGATAGCAATAGGCTTCAACACGAAAACAACATTTGCAGTGCGTTGCCCAACTCCCATTTTGATAAAGAAGATGGAGAACACAAGCATCATCATAGCAGAAGGAATTACCCAAACTAAGAATGAAGCAATTGCTAATGGTAGTCCACCAAATTTATAAGCGATGGCTACGAGTGTTTGAGTAGATGACGGTCCGGGAAGCATTTGACTTAGGGCGTTGTATTGAATAAGTTCGCCTTCTGTTACATATTTCTTTTTATCAACAAATTCCTTTAACATCATAGCGATATGGGCTTGAGGACCGCCAAAAGCTATGAAGCTAAACTTCAAAACATCAAAAAGAAATCTAATATTCTTCGTCTTCATCTAAACCTTGAAAAGAACGATATGCAGATTGCAATTCATTATAAGCATGATTATCACCTACTTTACGTGCTACCTTCATTCCTATTTGATAACAAGCATCTGCTTCTTCGGTCTTTTTTAAAATTTCGTACAATTTAGCTAAATGGTAATAAGTTCCAACATATTCGGGGTGCATTTCTATCAATTCTTCGTAGAAAGATAATGCAAGATCCAATTGCTGAGCCTTTTGATATTCCATTGCTACAGCGTATAAAAGAAAAGGGTCCTTAGGATCTTCTTTTCTCATTTCAATTAAACGTTCAAGTCGTGTAGGATTCATTTTTAATCTTATCGATATTTACTTACTTTTGCCATACAAAAAACTAAGCATTATGAAAATATTAGTGTGTATCAGCAATGTACCAGATACAACAACAAAAGTAAGTTTTAACAGCAATAATACAGAATTTAACACGAATGGTGTTCAATACATTTTAAATCCATACGATGAAATTGCATTATCGAGAGCAATTGAATTAACTGAGGGAGGAAAAGGAACAACTACCGTGGTAAATGTTGGATTAGCAGATACAGAGCCAACTATTCGTAAAGCCTTAGCAATTGGAGCTGATGATGCGATACGTGTAAATGCTGCACCTAGTGATGCTTATTTCGTAGCAAAGCAATTAGCTGAAGTAGCTAAAAATGGCGGATACGATATTATTATGTGTGGAAGAGAATCTATCGACTACAACGGAGCACAAGTGCCAGCGATGTTAGGCGAATTATTAGATCTTCCATCAGTATCATTAATCAAGAAATTAGAATTAAACGGTAACGATGCTACAATCGATAGAGAAATTGAAGGTGGTAAAGAAGTTATTAATATCGCTACTCCATTTGTAATTAGTGCGGCTGAAGGTGTTGCAGAACCTAAAATTCCAAACATGAGAGGAATTATGTCGGCTCGTACAAAACCATTGCAAGTAGTAGAGCCTGTAGCTGCAGAAAAATTAGCGAGCTTTGTTTCGTTTGAAATGCCAGCACCTAGAGGAAATGTGAAATTAATTTCAGCAGATGAGCCAGCTAAATTAGTAGAGGCTTTAAATGCAGAAGCAAAAGTTATCTAATTATTAAAAGCAAAAATTACGACGATGAGTGTATTAGTATACGTAGAAAATATTGAAGGAAAATTCAAAAAATCAACTTTTGAAGTAGTATCATATGCAGCTGAAATTGCTAATATGATGGGCAGTTCATTAACAGCATTATCGATTGGTAATGTTGATGCTGCACAATTATCAGAATTAGGAAAATATGGTGCAAAAACGGTATGGACAGTTAACAACGATCAATTAAAATCTTTTGTTAACCAAGCCTATGCATCAATTATTTCTAATGCTGCAAAAAAAGCGAATGCTTCTGTAATAGTATTAGGAAATAGCTTTACTGGTAAAGGCTTAGCTCCAAGAGTTGCCGTGAAATTATCAGCAGGTTTTGCAGATGCTGTAATTGAATTACCAAGCATCAATGGTTCTACTTTAACAGTAAAAAGAGGAGCTTTCTCTGGAAAAGCATTTGCAACTGTTGAATTAACCTCAGCTGTGAAAGTATTAACATTAAGTGCAAATGCATATAAACTTGTAGAGAAAAACGAAACTGCAAATGTAGAAGAATTAGCAGCAGAAACTGGTGCTAATGATTTCCGTGCAATGGTTAAAGAAATTGTACGTGCTACTGATAAAATCAGTTTACCTGATGCTGAATTAGTAGTATCAGCAGGTAGAGGTTTAAAAGGACCTGAAAATTGGAACATAGTAACCGATCTTGCTAAGGCACTGGGTGCAGCAACTGCGTGTAGCCGTCCTGTTGCCGATATGGGCTGGCGCCCACACCATGAACATGTAGGTCAGACAGGTTTGGCCATTGCACCAAATTTATATATTGCCGTTGGTATTTCCGGTGCCATCCAGCATCTGGCAGGCGTTAACCGCAGCAAAACAATTGTTGTAATTAATAAAGATCCGGAAGCCCCCTTCTTCAAAGCCGCCGATTACGGCATTGTTGGAGATGCATTTGAGATATTACCTAAACTAACGGCTGCCTTGCAAAAATAAATATTAACATCACCGAAAGCCTTCCAAAGAAACAGGAAGGCTTTCGTTTTTATGGTTATATTTGTGCCGTCATTACGTAGTATGATTTTACGTAATAAGAATCGGTGTTATGAAAAAAATTGAACTGGAAATTGTTGCTTTATCGCATAGCATTGCACAGACTCACTCTTATGCAGTAGTGTTGGGTGAAGTGAATGGTATCAGAAAACTCCCCATCGTCATTGGCGCATTTGAAGCTCAGGCTATTGCCGTTGCATTGGAAAATATGCATCCCGGTCGCCCGCTTACGCACGACCTGATGAAGAGTTTTATGCAAGCCTTCAATGTTCAACTTCACGAAATTGTTATCAATGATTTGCAAGAAGGAATTTTCTTCAGCAAACTGATATGCAGTAGCGATAACGATACGGTAGAAATTGATTCCAGAACTTCTGATG
>CAZYBY010000032.1:0-4323 GCA_964645385.1 uncultured Sphingobacterium sp. | reverse complement strand
TGTTCGTATGGAATATATTTTAATAAAGATGGTGCGTCGATTTCTTTTTTATCGTTTTCTAAAACAGCAATTTGCTCTGCCAAGTTTCTCAACTGTCGAACGTTTCCTGGCCATTTGTAATTTTCTAATAAGCCTCGTGCTTCTTCATTTAATTGTACAAGCGGACTTCTATACTTAACTGAAAAGTCTGAAATAAATTTTCTGAAGATTAAATAGATGTCTTCTTTTCGTTCTCTAAGTGATGGAACTTTTAATGGAACAGTATTCAATCTGTAATACAAATCTTCTCTGAATTTTCCTTTTTGTACAGCATCGTAAACATTAACATTTGTTGCTGCTACAACGCGAACATTTGTTTTCTGAACTTTAGATGACCCTACGCGTAAATATTCCCCAGTTTCTAAAACTCTTAATAATCGAGCTTGAGTACCTAATGGTAATTCAGCAACCTCGTCTAGAAATATTGTTCCGCCATTTACTACCTCAAAATAACCTTTACGCGCTTCGTGTGCCCCTGTAAAGGATCCTTTTTCGTGTCCAAATAATTCTGAATCGATTGTTCCCTCTGGAATTGCTCCACAGTTTACTGCTATAAATGGTCCGTGCTTTCTAGCACTTAATTGATGTATAATTTGTGAAAAAACTTCTTTACCACTACCGCTTTCTCCTGTAATCAATACAGAAATATCAGTAGGTGCCACTTGTCGAGCAATATCAATTGCTCTATTAAGCAATGGTGAATTTCCGATAATGGAAAACCTGTTTTTAATTTCTTGTAAATCCATTTTCTAATTAATTATTTTTCCTAGTAGAGTTGCGGATGTGCACTTATCAATATATACGTCAACATAGTCGCCTTTTTTAAATCGTGCATCTACAGGGAATACAACTACTAAATTTTGATCTGTTCTTCCTGCAAAATCTTGATCAGATTTTTTTGAAAACCCATCAATCAATACTCTATTTGTTTTTCCAACTTGTGCATTCATTCTTTCAAATGCATGCTCTCTTTGAAGTTGTACGATTTCTGCTAATCTTCTACTTTTAATTTCTTCAGGAATATCATCCGAAAGTTTTTTAGCAGCTGGAGTTCCTGGTCGTTCCGAATATGTAAACATATATGCATATTCAAACTTCACATACTCCATTAAACTAATTGTTTCCAAATGTTCTTCTTCCGTTTCTGAACAGAAACCTGCGATGATATCAGTAGATATTGCACATTCAGGCATTATTCTTCTAATAGAATCTATTCTATTAATATACCATTCACGAGTGTAAGTACGATTCATCAATTCTAAAATTCTAGAATTTCCTGATTGAACAGGCAGGTGAATATTTTTACAAATATTATCTCTGCTAGCCATCGTATGCAACACCTCGTCTGTTAAATCTTTGGGATGAGAAGTTGAAAATCTCACTCTTAAAAGTGGATTTATATCTGCAACCATTGCAAGTAATTGTGCAAAGTTTACCGACTCAGTTTCCTCTTCATTTTTCCATTTATATGAATCAACATTTTGTCCTAATAAAACCACTTCACGAAATCCTTCATTGAACAAATCGCTTGCTTCAGCAACTATAGAATGTGCATCTCTGCTTCGCTCTCTACCTCTTGTAAATGGTACTACACAGAATGAACACATATTATCGCATCCTCTAGTAATCGAAACAAAGGCACTAACACCATTTGTATTTAAACGAATCGGACTGATATCTGCATATGTTTCTTCTCTAGATAGTAATACGTTTACCGCTTTTGTGCCATCGTCGGCTGATTGAATAAGGTTTGGCAAATCTCTGTAAGCATCAGGGCCCACTACAATATCAACAAGCTTTTCTTCTTCGATAAATTTTGATTTTAAACGTTCCGCCATACAGCCTAATACGCCTACAATCATTCCTGGCTTGTTCTTTTTGGCTGATTTAAAGTCGGTTAATCTTTTTCGAACACGTTGTTCAGCATTTTCGCGAATAGAACATGTATTGATGAATATAACATCAGCCTCATTATAATCGGCTGTTGTAACAAAACCCATCTCTAACATAATAGATGCAACAACCTCTGAATCGGCAAAATTCATCTGACAGCCATAGCTCTCTATAAATAACTTACGTGCATCAGAAGCATTTCTAGTGCTTTCCAACATAAGTGCCTCACCCTGACGGCTTTCGTCGTGATATTTTTGCGAAATCTGATCTAACATAATTTGTACTAGTCTGCAAAATTAGGAATTTTCTGAAAATTTGTCAGCATAATTATGATTACTTTAGGAATTATTAAATTGCAACATGTCGAACTGGAGAAATCTTAAGTTTTGGAAAAAGTTAAGCCTAATTATAGGAGGCGTATTCCTATTCCTATCCATTTTGGTATTTGCTCTCTTAAGTTATTGGGAGCCCATTGCTAGTAAGGCAATTAAGGATTCTTTTTATCGCTCCACTAATAAACTATATAGAATAGAATTTGATGATATAACATTTAATATACTTCTCGGAAATTTTGGATTAAGGAATATTAGATTGATTCCGGATATAGAAGTTTACAAACAATTAAAATTTAAAAAAGAGCAGCCTGCTTATTTATTCAACTTATCTATTGATAAAGCACGAGTACATAATATTAATTTATACGATTTATATTATTCGAGTGAATTAAATATTGATGAGATTTCGATTAATAATCCCCACGTTTTAGTAATTAACGATTTGTCGTATAAAAAATCAAGCAACGATACTTCAATTTTTAGAAATCCATACGATCTTCTAAAATCACAATTGAAATTTTTAAAAATTGAACAAATTAATTTAAAAAATATCAATTTAGAATTCCTTGCAGATAGCTTAGGAAAAACCAAAAGCAAAAAAATATTTTTATCCTATTTTAAAGTTCGAAATTTATTTATCGATTCACTTTCGCAATACGATTCAACTCGACCATTTTATTCTGATGATATAAAATTATCAATTAAACATTTCACACATCCATTTAAAGATAGTGTGAATAATATGCAGTTTGAAGAAGTAGTTGCTAGTACTGCAACCTCATCTATTCAAGTGTATAATTTTAGAATTACTCCAAAGTTAAACGAGCTGGAATACAAGAATTTGTTGGGCTTTCGAAAGACTAGGATAGATTTTTACGTGAAAGAAGCAAATTTAACCAATGTAGATTTTAAGAAATTATTTTTCGAACAAAAATTATATGGAGGAGGAATCGACATCAATAAAATGCAGTCGAATTTCTTTTTGAATAAATTAATTCCGAAGAATCCTAATAAGAAAACTAGATATCCTGCGGAGTTAGTTTATGATATTAGAATACCTTTTCATTTCGATATAGTAAATATAAAAAACTCTGAAATTAAATATGCTGAAATAGACAAGAAAACAAATTTTAGATGGGATATTTCCTTTAATAAATTGAACGGTAAAATTGAAAATTTTAGTAATGATTCTAATTATTTAAAGAAAAATCAATTTGCAAATATTGTGATGGATGCTAGCTTTAATAACGAAGCAAACTCACATTTCGAATTTGTGTTTGATTATGTACATTCACTAAAACCATTTTATGTAAAAGGATATTTTTCAAATTATAATTTGAAGAGTGTGAATCCTATTTTAGCAAAGCTTGCACATTTGGAAGTAAGTAATTGCAATTTAAGAATGCTTCGATTTGTTATGAATGGTGATAAAAGGGAATTGAATTGCAATGTTAGTATGATGTATAATAATTTGAAGGTGAAAATTCTTGAATATAATGAGGAAGAGAATAAACTTCAAAAACACGGATTGCTTACACTATTAGCAAATTATATGGTTTTGGAAAGTCAGAACCCTAGAACTAATGGAAAAATGATTAAATCTAAGTTTCATACAACTAGAACTGAAGAGCAGAGTTTTTTTAATTTTATTTGGAAAGGTTTATTGAGAGGAATGAAAGAGAGTGTTGGAATTGATGCTAAATTGGAAAAGGAGCTGAAATTTCAAGCTAATCGATATGAAGAGTTTAAAGAATTTGCGAAGCAATACAAACAAAAGAGATCGATTCGAAAAATTGAAAGACAAAAAAAGAGAATTATCAGAAATCAAGAGCGCGACAAAAACAAATTGTCGTTGAGTACAGATACTTCCAAAACAAAATACAATTAAGCTTGTTGTATAAATCTAAAGAAAATTAGTTATGAAATTACTTATTCCTTTAATGACATTTTTGTCAGCATGTTTTGGAACACATGCTATTAAAAGTAAACCTTTAGACCCATCACTTATGACACAATCGACAAAGAGCTTGTATGATTTCAAAATGAAATCGATTAA
>CAZYBY010000031.1:0-2008 GCA_964645385.1 uncultured Sphingobacterium sp. | reverse complement strand
ATGATTTTTTTTACATTTAGCCATGCACAACATAGATTTAGAAGCTGAGAAAAAGGAAATTCAGAAAAGATATCGAGCTTTACTGAAGGCATGTAAACCAACCATGGAGAAGGGCGACAAGCGTCAGATTCGCTTAGCTTTCGAGATGTCGGTTGAAGCGCATAAAAATATGCGTAGAAAATCCGGTGAACCTTATATCTATCATCCAATAGCTGTTGCCCAAATAGCTGCAGAAGAAATTGGTTTAGGAACCACCTCTATTGTTTGCGCGCTATTACATGATGTTGTTGAAGATACTAATATTTCATTAGACGATATTGAGAGAGAGTTCGGAAAAAAAGTAGCCAATATTATCGATGGTTTAACAAAAATTTCTGGTGTATTCGACCAAACAAGTTCTATTCAAGCGGAAAATTTCCGTAAGATGTTGCTCACATTGGCCGATGATGTACGTGTTATCCTAATAAAGCTTGCTGATCGTTTGCATAACATGCGTACGCTTGATAGTATGCCTCGTGACAAGCAGTTAAAGATTTCTTCCGAAACTATTTATTTGTATGCTCCCCTAGCCCATCGCTTAGGTTTGTATGCAATAAAATCAGAGTTAGAAGATTTATCAATGAAATTTACAGAGTCATCAACGTATAAATTCATTGCCAATAAACTTAATGAAACCAAAGTTGAGCGAAGCAAGTTCATAAATGAATTTATTAAACCAATTAAAGAAGAATTAAAGAAACTCGATTTAGAAAGCGAAATATTAGGTCGACCTAAATCAATACATTCCATTTGGAAAAAAATGAAGTCGAAAGGTATACCTTTCGAAGAAGTATATGATTTATTTGCCATTAGGATAATTCTAGAAAGTAATTTTGAAAATGAAAAAGCAGATTGCTGGAAAGCATATTCTGTAGTTACTGATAAATATATTCCCAACCCAGATCGATTAAGAGATTGGATATCTTCACCTAAGGGGAATGGCTATGAGTCTTTACACACAACCGTTATGGGACCTCAAGGTAAATGGGTTGAAGTGCAAATACGAAGTAGAAGAATGAATGAGATTGCCGAGAAAGGGTTCGCTGCACATTGGAAATATAAAGAACAAACCAGCGAAAATGGACTCGACCAATGGATTCAAAAAGTTCGAGATGTATTAAGTAGCCCCGAATCCAATGCCCTAGATTTCCTCGACGACTTCAAGATGAATTTATTCTCGGATGAGATTTTCATTTTTACTCCAAAAGGTGATTTAATGAAACTTCCATTCGGAGCAACTGCTTTAGATTTTGCTTTCGAAATCCATACCGATTTAGGAGCAAAATGTATTGGAGCTAAAGTAAACCATAAACTTGTCCCACTATCACATAAGCTCCAAAACGGAGATCAGGTAGAAGTTATCAGTTCTGATAAACAAAAACCTAAAGAAGATTGGTTAAACTTTGTAATCACTAGTAAAGCCAAAACCAAAATAAAATCAGCTATCAAAGAGCAAAAAATGAAAATAGCTGAGGATGGGAAAGAAATCCTTGAAAGAAAATTAAAATCACTTAAAATATCGAATAGTAATCAGTCAATCAACAAAATAGCCTTATTTTTCGGCCTTCCTAGCAGTATAGAGCTACATTACCAAGTAGCTATGGGCAAAATTGATATGAAGGAACTTCGAGAATACCAATTAGCCGAGAAAAAATTAGGTCCTAAAAATCCAAATAAAATAGATAAAGACAATTTGGATCAATACATGAAGCAAGTAAAGAGCAAAGACTCTGATATACTTGTGATTGGTGAAGATCTTCATAAAATTGATTATAAATTAGCCCCATGTTGTAACCCTATTCCAGGGGATGATGTGTTTGGATTTATAACAATCAATGATGGAATTAAAATCCATAGAACAAACTGCCCAAATGCCATCAAATTAATGTCAAATTTTGGATATCGAATTGTTAAAGCTAAGTGGACTGGACAAAAAGAAATTGCAATCCTCACTGGAATACGTATAGTA
>CAZYBY010000030.1:0-13673 GCA_964645385.1 uncultured Sphingobacterium sp. | reverse complement strand
GTAATGGGTACTGGTTTGTATATGAGTAGTAAATTATTAAATAACCCAACCAATAGCTCGGGGGCTTATGAGTATTTCAATTTGCCATATTACAATTTCACACGACCAGAAATAGATGTTCGATATTTTAATTTCGTTCATAATAAATCTATGCTTGTATATCGATTTAATGCTGGAGCCGGCTATGCTTATTGGAATTCTAAAGTATTACCTTTCGAACGACAATTCTTTACTGGAGGTTCAAATAGTATTCGTGCATTTAGAGCCAGATCCGTTGGGCCTGGTAAATTCTCCGATGTTGCTGCATCAACATTGAACTTAGATCAAACTGGAGAGATGAAAATTGAAGCAAACGTTGAATATAGATTTGATGTAACTGATAATTTCTTAGGTTCTAAATTGAAAGGCGCAACCTTTCTAGATATGGGTAATGTGTGGACTATTTCAAGCGAGAATACAAATGATGCAGGTAAATTTTACTGGGATAAATTTTATAATCAATTTGCAGTAGGAACTGGTTTCGGATTTCGATTAGACTATAGCTTCTTATTGTTCCGATTTGATGTGGGCTTAAAACTGAGAGACCCACGATTCACTGGTAGTGATCAATGGGTCATTCAGAAGATTAGCAATAAAACTTGGACAGATGCTAATCAGTATAATTTCTGGAACTTCAACTTTGGTATAGGATATCCGTTCTAAGCGATAATATGTGAAATTGCTTCTTTAATTAAATTTAAAAAAGCACTGAAATCTAAGCCCTGCAATACGAAGAATAACACAAAACCTACTAACATCAACAAAAACAGGATTCTTTTAACAAACATCGCTAAAACAATAAATAATACTGGTATAATTAATAGCAACCAAAAAGGAATTGGGATCGTCCAGCCATTTATTGCATAATACAAATGACGAATCGTATTTGCTTTTAAATCGTGCTTTATATAGAAAACTTCCGACGAAGAAAAATTTGAACTTAATTTACCGATACCATTCTTAAAGTTTACTTTTTCTATAATTCCATTAATAACGAAGGTATAATTGCCTTCAATTTGGGAGTCGACATTTCCTTCAGCATTAACAGCTTTTAGTGTTAAACCATTCGAATTTTCGAGTTTAAAGTCTACAATTGGAAACAATTCCGAAAGGTTGAAACTATACTCTAACGATTGTCCACTGGCATTAAAACTATATATTAGTGGTATAATTATTGATATAATCAAGTTAAAAATCTTTCTATTCATACTACAAAAATGAAAAAAATCCTTCTATCTACAAGTCTTTGTTTGTTTATTCTACAAGTTCAAGCTCAATTCTCATTTGAACATTACAACAAAGGTATCGATACCGTTAAAGTAATTGAGAACAATAAAACACTACAGATGCCCTTTTCAGGTGGCTTCGATGTTGCACAATTTTCGCAAATGGACTTAAACAACGATGGAAAAAAAGATTTAGTGATTTTCGATCGTGAAGGTTATCGATTATCTACATTTTTAAATATGGGCGGTGCAAATGCTATTAAATATGAATATGCTCCTCAATACATAAAATATTTTCCAAAACCAATTTACGATTGGATGTTTATGGTTGATTACAATAACGATGGGAAAGAAGATATTTTCACAGCAATACCTGGTGGATTTAGAGTTTATAAAAACATAAGTACTTCTACGGAAATTATATTCGAAAATACATTTCCGGAAATTAATTGTGATTATTCAACATTTATTACAAGGCTATACATTGCTGCAAATGATATTCCCGCTATACTTGATGTTGATGATGATGGAGATATCGACATACTTACCTATTATCAAAGTATAGATTCATCAGGAGAAAGTATCTATTGGTATAAGAATATGAGTATGGAAAGATATGGAAATAAAGATTCCATGGATTTTGTTATTGGCAAATATTGCTGGGGTAAATTTAGAGAGTCGTATACAAATTGTCATATCAATTTGAACTACCCTGTAGGAATTTGTGGGGCGAACGGAAGATTTGTGCCGAATGTGAGTAAAGAAGAATTCATTCAGAATATGAATGCTAGAATTAATGGAGGAGGAAAACATAGTGGTTCTACTACTACTGTTTTTGATGCTAATGGAGATGGAAATTATGATATGCTTATTGGTGATGTTTCTTGTAATAATTTATACCTAGTAGTGAATGGTACAAATAATACAAGTCCAATTATGACACAAGTAATTTACGATTATCCGCCTTCACACCCGGTAAATATTGAAGTCTTCCCTGCCGGTTATAATTTAGATGTAAATAATGATGGGAAAAAAGACTTAATTGCCACAACTAATATTTCTAGCGCGGCTTCTAATACCAATCACATTCAACTCTATACGAACAATGGAGCGAATAACATTAATATGTTTGATTATCAAACTGACAACTTTTTATTATCTGATATGATTGATGTTGCAGAGGGATCATCTCCATGTTTTGTGGATTATAATAATGATGGCTTAATGGATCTAGTTATTTCTAATTCTGGTTATTGGCAAGGTGCTGGAGTATACAAAACAGGGCTAGCGCTTTATAAAAACATTGGCACTGCTAGTTTAGCTAAATACGAATTACAGACTAGAGATTGGTTCGGTTTTTCAACTCTAAATATTTCTAATATGGCACCAAGTTTTGGAGATTTAGATAATGATGGGGATTTGGATATGGTTTGTGGGTCTAATGATGGAACATTACATTACTTTCAAAATAATGCTGTAAACAATGCAGAAATGTCGTTGGTTTATATACCAAATTATTTTGCAGGTATAGATGTAGGGAATTTTTCAACTCCATTCGTTTATGATATAGATGGGGATGGCAAAAAAGACATAGCAGTAGGAGAACGATTAGACAACATCAATTTAATAAGTAATACAGGAACATTAGCTAATCCGGTTTATAGCATTATAACAGATTCTTTGTATAAAATCAACTTGAAGAAATTTGGGTTGTATCCGAGTGGGAGATCAAAATTAATTATTCAATCGCTTAGACCAAACGATACACCGAATGTAATCGTAAGTAATGGAAATAGTAAAGTATATATTCTAGGAAAATTTAGTTCTGATTATACACAAAGAATCGATAATGCAGTAGATTCTATAGAATTGTTCGCAGGAATGTTTTCTAATTCAAACGGAGGATTTAATATTTCTATGGCAGACATCAATAATGATGACAAGCCAGAGCTAGTAGCTGGAACTCCACAAGGAGGAATATTTTTATTCAGAAATACAAGCACTACTGTTGGTGTAAATCAAACTAATAAAGTTTTAGCCTTAAACATTTATCCAAATCCGGCATCGAATAAAATATTTGTGCAAATGAATTCTGCTGAAAAATTTATCAGTGTTGAATTATTCGATTTGAATGGAAAGAAAGTATTTGAAACTAATGATTCTAATACATTTTTAAGTATAGATACCAAGGATATCCCTAACGGTATGTATGTTTTAAGAGTATTAGGAAATGAAGCTGTAAGAAACGAAAAAATAATTATCAGTAAATAAGCTGATAGTTAAAAACGTAATTCTTTTAAATAAAAAAACCCGGGCATTACACCCGGGTTTTTAATTTATAGAGCGATTGTAATTAGTACCCTATTAGTTAGTTTTAACTACTCTCAATACTTTAGTTTCAGTACCTTGAGCAGCTTGAATCATATATACACCTGCTGATAAGTTTTCACCAACATTGTATAATTCATTCGCATTTGCTTCGTTGATTTCAAATACTAAACGACCAGCCATATCGAAAATTCTGAATGAAACTTTCTCTTCGCTCATTGTTTCTAATTTGAAGTTGAAGCTTGTAGTCGCTGGGTTTGGATAAACTACTAAGTTTAATAAACCTGCTTCAGCAGAAGCTGGAGTAATTTCAGCTAAGATGTCTCTGCTTGCAGTAGTTGAACAGCTATAAGTATTCCAGTAAATATTTTTACCGTCACCTTTAACTGTATTACCTACATATAAACCAGTCATGTATACTGAAGTTCCACCATTATTGTTTCCATGGCAATCATCATCATCATCACCTTCGTTTTCAACTTTGATTTTACCATTTGGAATTAATACGTTAGCAATTACTGTTGTGTTACCACCCTTAACTGAGAATTTATCTTCATCCCCTTCGTTGCATCCACTTGAGTTAGAGAAGTAGAATGTAACTTGGTAGTTATCTTGGTTAATGATCGCGTTACCTTCAATTTTAACTTTGTCTTTAATTCTGATGCTAGTATTACCAGCAAAACGAACACGAGTTAATGAAGAGCTTCCTTTACCAACTGATAAGTCTTCGATATTAACTACAGCTGAAGTGAATCTTACAGTTGCACCTTCTTCGATAGTTACTTTTCTAAATACAGAACCGCCGATAGTTGCATTAGCACCTTTCTTAACAGTTAAATCTTTGTAATTAGAATTTAATGTTACAGTTGTGTTTTTATTAACTGTATAGCTAGGTAAGTTATTAGTTGTACCAGCATACGATTGCATAGTTGGTAAAGTAACAGAAGCTACACCAGTAATTTTGTTAGTGATAGTAACTGTTCCTTTTGTTTTGTATTTAGGTGATTTTGTAAATGAACCAACACCCACAACAGAAACTCCTTTTTCGAATTCTGCTTCACCATTTGCAGACATTACACCAACACTTCCAGATTGAACAATATTAGTACCTTCTAATTCAACTTCTTTGAAAGCTAAAATTGAATAGCTACTAGCTAAAGTTTGTTTTTGGTAGTTGTAAGAAGCTGGACTTAAACTATTGCAACCGTTAGCATCTGTAACATAAACTGTGTAGATACCATCAGCATCTGCTAAACCTAAAGTGATACTTTGAGTAGTTTCACCAGTGCTCCATGCATAGTTGTATGGACCAGCGTTAGTAGAGTTAGCAGTTAAAGTAATTTCATTACATAATGCATCAGCAGTAGAAGTAGTAATACTTCCAACTGGAGCAGGGTTAACTGTTACTGTTACAGTTACAGTTCCTGAATTTCCTGAAGCATCAAATGCAGTGTAAAGAATTGTATTTACGCCAACAGCTAAGTTTCCACTTGCATCAGCACCAGAACCTGATCTAACAGTAGCACCAGTGATTGAATAAGTGTATGAAACAACTGCACAATTATCATTCGCAACAACCGCAGGAATTGCATAGCTTCCAGAAGATTCTTGGCAATAAGTTTGGTTTGCGTAAGTAACAAATGTTGGTGAAATTAGGTCTACTACAGTAACTGTAGCTGTAGCACTGTCAGTGTTACCTGCAGCATCAGTAGCATATAATGTAACTGTATTTGGACCTAAATTAGCGCAAGTAAATGCAGTATTCGATAAAGTTAACGAAACGATTCCTACATTATCAGAAGAACCATTATTTACATCAGCAGCTGAAGTGCTAGCTGAACCATTATTATCTAAAGCAATAGTAACATTTTGAGCTACTACTGTAGGGTTTGTATTATCTACAACAGTAATTGTTGCATTACAAGTACTTGTTAAACCTGCTGGGTCAGCAACTGTTAATACAACTTCTGTTGTACCTAATGCATACGGACCAGCTGGAGAAACAGAGTATGAAATTACATCACCATCTGGATCTGAAGAACCATTATTAAACGCTGAAGCAGCAACGTTAGCTGTTACTCCAACTGCATCTACAGTAAGGTTTTGACATACTGCAACTGGAGCTGCATTACAATATGAGTTAGGGTCAGTAACAGTTACATTTGCAATAGCAGTTGTAGTGTTACCTGAACCATCAGTTGCAGTAATAGTAACTGGAATTGTGTTGCCAATATCTGCGCATGAATAAGATGTTTGTCCTGATAAACTCAAAGTAACATTTGAACAGTTATCGCTATAAGCATTTACTAATGCAGCTAATGTAGTAGAAGCCGACTCGTTTGCATCTAAAGCAACAGTAATGTTGTTTGTTACCAAAATTGGATTAACATTATCAACTGAACCAACTACAATTGGAGCTGATGTTGCAGAACAACCAAATAAGTCGATTACGCTTACAGTGTAAGTACCAACAGAGTTAACAGTTAAAGTTTGTTGTGTAGCATTAGGAATGTTTACACCATTTTTTTGCCATTGGTAAATACTAGATAAACTAGCAGTGATTGTTAAGTTACCACTTGGAGGACACAACGAAGCTGCTCCTGTTGGGAAAGTTGAAACTGTTGGATTGTTATTAACAACAACACTAGTTGCAGCTGAAGTACCAGAGCAACCACCAGCGTTTGTTACTGCAACAGTGTAATCACCAGATGTAGTAGCAATATATTGTTGGTTAGTTTCACCAGCTAATAACACTCCGTTTTTATACCATTGGTAAGAATCACCAAGGTTAGCTGTCATTGGAATTGTTTGACCTTGACAAACTGTAGTTTGTCCAGCTACGATAATTGCTGCAGGAGCAACTGTTACAATTGCAGTACAATTAGTTGAGTTTCCAGCGATATCAGTAGCAGTTAAAGTAACTGTGTTTTGTCCGATGTTAGCACAAGTAAATGTTTTAGAAGCAGCTCCATCAATTTTAATAGAACCTAATCCACAAGCATCTCCTGAACCATTATCAATCATTGCAGCAGTAACTACTGCAGTTCCAGTAGGACTTAAAGCCACAGTGATGTTTTTACAAACAGCATTCGGTGGCAAATTGTCTACTTGAGAACTTGTATTTCTGTGGAAACGAATAGCTCCACTTGATGTACCACTAGTTGCGATATCTGGTACAAAGTCACCATCTAAGTCACCGATTACAATACCACTCACCTCTGCAGCTGCAGAAGATGTATAATCGAATCTTGAACTAAATGTAACAGATCCACCAGCTGTACTTGTGTTTGGATACACTGAAAAAGTATTAGAAGCTGTTGCTTTTGTAACGATATCTGTAAAACCATCTCCGTTGATATCACCTACTCCTATACGGTAGTTACCATTCGGAGCCGGAAGATTTACTGTTGGTGCGAAATTGATATCACCTACAGTAGAAATGTTTGTATAAATTGCTGTGTTTGCTGGAGCGTTGAAGTTACATGTAGTAAAGTCAATTTTACCATCTTTATTAAAGTCAGCAATCATTGCACGGTAAGGATAGCTACCGTTAGATGCCCAGAATTCTGGCGCTTCAAATGATGCAGTAGTTGCACCCGGTGTAGTTATATTTCTTAATGAAACAGAGCGGTTTCCATTTCCTTGCGAAGCCATGATATCTACCTTGCCATCACCGTCAAAATCAGCCACTTGCATACCAGTACATGTTGTACCAACAGAACCAACAAACATAGAGGAACCAAAGCTAATATTTCCAGGGCCAGTAGATGTGTTAAAAGTAACATACATATTTCCACCAGTCTCTACACACACGTCTACTTTACCATCATTATTAAAGTCCCCACAAGAAGTTTGGTATCCACTTGCGCCCGCACTTACAACTGGAGCAAAGTTTAAATTCCCAGGACCTGAAGAAGTATTTCTAGCAACTGCTCCAGGATATAACAAATCTCTTTTGCCATCTCCATCAAAGTCGGCAGTTGCAATACTAGATCCACCGAAGCCAAAGTTTTGACCAACAAAGCTTAAGTTACCTGGTGTACTAGTATTTCTAGCAACAGTGATACCACCATATGTCATTGTAATTACATCTGGCTTTCCATCTAAGTCTAAATCTTGAGCCAACATGTTGTAAGCACCTACAACTCCAGATAAGATGAATGCACTATTTTGGTATGTAGTTGCTGTTACCGGAGTAGGACAAAATATACCATTGAATGCTACTCTTGAGTAACCAATTTTGTTACATCCATTTTTTACAGCAATTGGAGCAGTATTAGCACCAGTTGGTACTGCTACTACTAATGTTCCAAAAGATGATGAAATAATATTTGCCTGAACTGAACCAAAATAAACTTGGTTGTTTGCCGGAATTGGATCAAAGTTAGCACCTGTAATTGTAACAGTACTTCCAATGAAACCGGTATTCGGACTAAATGAATTTATAATCGGCGCATTGCATGTTTGCGCTATAATCACATTCGACATGAACATCGATATGATTGCTAATAAGAATATCTTTCTCATATCGTAGTTTAGTTAAATGTGACACTTATAATTATGTTACTTGGATTATAAGAAGCAGGTAATGCAAATTTTAATCCGTTTAAAGTTTCATCATTATCACAAGTTGCTTTAACCATAGTTGCTTTACTTACACTATGACTTATAGTTGTGTTAAATGACTCATTAGTATCGTTATTTACAACTGTAACTACGAAACTAATTGAACTACTTTCAGAGCCTTCATTGAAGATGTGCATCTGTACTTCGTTTGGTGATGTGGCAGAACATTTTACAATTCTTGCAGATACATCAACATGAGAAGAACTTTCTCCTACTCGTAACCAGTCTTTATAGACTGTTTCAGATCCTGATTGAGCGAAAATCTCCGATGAAAAAAACATCGTGGATAAAGCCACAAAAAGGAATGCCAGTAGCTTCTTGCTTAGAAGCCCCTTACCCGGAGGTAAACTGGTATGCCTTGAGAGCATTGCGTTTGTTTGATTGATTTTCATTGTTTTTTTGGTTTATTGTTTAAGTAAATTGTAATTCATTTCAAATTGGTCCAGACATACCCATCCCAGGTAAGTCGAACTCACATTTTTTTTAAAAAATTATTTCTGGAACCCCTCCCATTAGTATTACAGTTAGCGGGTAAACAAAAGGGGAATGTTACTAACTCTAGTATTACTAGTTTTAGTAAATATGAATATAATATTCTATATCTGCAAGTTAAAAAACTATTATCTTTCGGTTAAACGAAGTTTTTGAACTAGAAATGAAGAAATTAGAAGATTTGAATATGAATTAGATTTTATACACATTTTCACATTTTAATGTTTAAACACTAAAATGTGAGGATCCGATTAATGGAAAGGATTTTTGAAATTAGGGTTATTGATGTAGCTCGTGTCCGTAAATGTTTTCATAAATTTTACAAGCGCTTGCTTTTCACGAGTGCTTAAGCCCAATCCTCCATACTGTTCTAATCGTTCTTGGTTCTTTGTGAAATTAATGTCGAGATTCTGATTTTGCTGAATTCCAGAACTATAAAACTCCACAACTTCCTCTAAAGTATTAAACCTACCATCGTGCATATATGGAGGTGTTAATTCCACATTCCTTAAGGTTGGCACTTTAAACTTCCCTTGGTCGTATGTATGTCCGGTTACTTGATACAACCCTTTGCCTTGCATTTGAGCATCGGTTAGCAAACCATTGTTTCTAAAAATAGTGTCTAAATTATGAGCCAAAAAGGTTCCTCCTCCTCCATGACAATGGAAACATTGTCCACGTTCATTAAAAAATATTTGAAATCCTTCAAACTCTAAAACATCTGTAAATACTTGAGTTTGCTTTGCTGGATACTCATCAAATTTCGAACCATTTGAAATTAATGTTCTCTCGAATTGAGCTAATGCCCTTGCAATTAATTCTGGTGAAATATTAATAGTGCCAAAAGCAGAACCAAAATATCTTGGATAATCTTTATGTGCTTTTAATTTCTTCACTACATTTTCTGAAGTATCATGCATTTCGATCGGATTATTTATCGGACCTAATGCTTGTTCTTCTAAACTATTAGCTCTGCCATTCCAAAAGAATTTTTTCTGCCAAGCCAAGTTAATCAATGCCATCGACTGTATATCTCCAACTGCCCCATCTACACCTAGGCTGTATTTTTTATTATCGGCAAACGAATAAGAAGGATTATGACAGCTAGAACAAGAGATAGTACTATCACTGGATAAAATAGGATCATAAAATAACATTCGACCTAGCTCCAATCCTCTTTTAGTTAATGGATTTGAAGCTGGTTGTATAAATGCAGGGAAATAAGGCGGACTAACAAAATTAATAAGGGTATCAGGAATAACATCAACAATTACAGGTTTTGTTTCCTCATCTTTACATGAAGCTACTATAATAATAATTAAAGAAAACAGAATCGAAATATTTGCTACTCTTTTCATAATTGTTGTATTGAAAACACACTGCTAGCATTTTGTTTAAACAGTAATTGCTTAGCATCATCATCCATCATATAACCATAACCATCGTTTAGGTTAATCTTGTTCATCCCATCGAACCATTGATCAACATTCATAGTAATATTTATGTTTGCTTTTGCACCATCTTTCGCAGTAAAATCTATTGGGAACTCTGCTGAATATTGATTATTGTTTTTGCCTAAGTGTATTGCATATCCAACAAGTACGTTATTGCTATTCAGATAAACACCTTCCATCATCATAAAATGATATCCTCCACCTAATGGGTCTGGCCATTCCATGGAATTTGCTTCTGAATTATTTCCTAATCCTAAAAATTTATTTCTAGCCGTATCAACACCAAAAATGAAGCTCATTTTCGTATAGTGCCCAGCAGGAATATCACCTAAGGTATATTCTTGATATGCTGAATTTGTTTCTGCAGGATTTACCAACTTCACCATGTTCACATCATAGGCAATGCTATCGTCTTTGTATATAATTAATTTCGATATATAGTATTTTATCGATTTAATATTCCAGGTATTTCCAGCCTCGTTTGTGTAAATTAGGGAATTGTCTGTTCTTACATCTAGTGCATTATTTTTATACAAATGCTTAAAATGAAAATTGATAGCAGGATTATCCAATTTGGTATTCTCCTTCTCATCGCATGCCGAAAATGCTGCGAGCATTAAAATGTAAACAAATGCATATCTCATACCCAAAAGTAAGCTAAAATCATACCAAAAACGATGATTACAGTCATAATATTAGTCGTTAGTCCTTGGTCGTTAGTTATGAACTAAGGACTAAGGACTATGGACTAAGGACTATGTACTAAGGACAATGGACTAAGGACCAAATTCAATAATTTGTATTAATTTTGTGATAAACAATTCCAACCTAACTTTGTACTAATTACATAATACTTAGTACATTTTACAATTACATAATTCAACATAATGGCAAAAGGAAGAGCCCAGCTCAATAGTGGCAGCAAGCAGGAAACAGAATTACCCAAAGCAAAAATTAACAAACAAAGCATAAAGAAGGCATTAATGTTGGTGAAATACCTAAAGCCTTATCAAACTAAATTTTATTTAGGATTATTCTTCTTAGTAGTAACTACTTTATCTTCCTTAGCTTTTCCAAAAGCAATGGGAAGTTTAATTGATGCAGCTACCCTAGCTAAAGGTTACTCCAATATTAACATAGTTGCATTAGTATTGATGGGAATACTCTTTTTCCAAGCGATAACCACTTTCTTAAAAGTTATTTGGTTTGTTGAAGTAGCGGAACGCTCCCTGGCTGATTTAAGAAAAGACACCTATTTTAAATTGGTTACTTTACCAATGTCGTTTTTTTCTCAACGAAGAGTTGGTGAATTAAATTCAAGAATTTCGGCCGATCTTTCCCAAATACAAGATAGTATTACCATTACCATCGCGGAATTACTTCGTCAGATAATCACCCTTATTGGGGGAGTAATAGCTCTTAGTTTAGTTTCTGTAAAATTAACTTTGATGATGCTAGCCATCTTCCCTGTACTAATTGCTGTTGCGGTATTCTTTGGTCGTTATATCCGAAATATTGCACGACAATCTCAAGATCAAATGGCAGAGTCGAATGTAATTGTTGAAGAAACGCTTCAAGGCATAAGCAACGTGAAGGCATTTGTAAACGAAGCTTACGAGACCTTACGTTATAAAAAAGCAATGCAAGGTGTAATTAAATATGCTCTTAAAGGCGCAAAATTTAGAGGAGCTTTTTCTGCATTTATCATCTTCTGTTTATTTGGTGCTATTGTAACGGTAGTTTGGTTTGGTGCTAGTTTAGTTCAAAAAGGTGATATTACAGTAGGCGATTTAACTACTTTCATTTTATATGCAACTTATGTTGGTGCTGCTATGGGTAGTTTCGCTGATTTATATTCTCAATTACAAAAAACTCTTGGTGCTACAGAACGTGTGATTGAGTTATTAGATGAGAAAAATGAAGAAATCAGTATTGATGTAAAACAAGGAATTATATCTCAAAAAATTAATGGTGTAATCGAATTTAAAAACATAGAATTCGCTTACCCTTCTCGTAAAGAAGTTGAAGTTTTAAAAGGATTAAGTTTCCAAGCTAATAAAGGTGAAAAGGTTGCTATAGTTGGACCTAGTGGTGCAGGTAAATCAACCATTGCTTCACTCCTTCTTCGCTTTTATGCTCCTGATAAAGGTGAATTGTTATTCGACAATCGAAATGCAAACGATTATACTTTATCGGATATCCGTAATCAAATTGCTATTGTTCCTCAAGACGTATTATTATTTGGAGGAAGTATACGTGAGAATATTTCTTACGGAAAAATTGATGCAACAGAAGAAGAAATTATCAATGCTGCTCGTCAGGCTAATGCCCACGATTTTATTTCATCTTTCCCAGAAGGGTATGATACTTTAGTGGGTGAACGTGGCATTAAACTTTCTGGTGGTCAACGTCAACGTATTGCTATCGCTCGGGCATTGCTTAAAAACCCATCAATATTAATTTTAGATGAAGCTACTAGTAGCTTGGATTCTGAATCAGAACGTTTGGTTCAAGAGGCATTACAAGTGTTGATGAAGGACAGAACTTCTATAATCATCGCACATCGTTTATCAACTATTCGCGAAGCTGATCAAATAATAGTAATCGACGAAGGTAAAGTTCAAGAAGCTGGAACGCATCAAGAACTTATGAATAATACAACAGGTTTATATAGATATTTGAATCAATTACAGCTTCAAGAAAATTAATATGAAATTAATAAGTTGGGGAGCTGCAGAACAAGTAACCGGTAGTATGCATCTACTGGAACTCCAAAACGGGTATAAAATTTTAATCGATTGTGGATTGGATTACGATAATAATAAAAAATCGTACGACAATGATTCTTTCCCTTTTGATGTTGAAGATATAGATGTAATTCTTCTTACTCATGCTCATATAGACCATAGTGGTAACCTTCCGACCATAGTAAAACATGGGTACTCAGGTCAAATATTATGTACTTCAGCAACCCGCGATTTAGCGGAACTTTTATTGAGCGATTCAGTAAATGTATTTGTAGAAAAATCGAAAAAAAAGAAACATCATAATCGTAAAAAGAAAAGCTTTCAGGAGTTTAATAATCGCCCTCTATATCTTCATAAACATGTGATGGATACCATGGATCGTTTTGTTACGATTCCATTTGAAAAAGATTTTGAAATAAATTCAAATCTCAAAATAAAATTTATTCCAACAGGTCATTTACTTGGAGCTGCTGCAATTGAAATAACAGTTAAAGAGAATGATATAGATAAGAAAATTGTTTTCAGTGGTGATATTGGCAGAAAGAATTATCCTATTTTGAGCGACCCTAAATTTGTAAGCGATTGCGATTATTTAGTTTGTGAATCTACGTATGGTGGACGACTACATACAACAGATCGAACTATAGAAGAAGTGTTGATTGAAACCATCCAGGATACTTGTATTAAAAACCCTGGGAGGCTTATTATTCCTGCATTCTCCATAGGTAGAACTCAAGCATTAGTATACTCACTTCATAAAA
>CAZYBY010000029.1:0-3750 GCA_964645385.1 uncultured Sphingobacterium sp. | reverse complement strand
TAAGCTAGCAGAAATTTCTTTAGCATAATTTAACGCTTGAATATATACTGTGCCTTGCATAAATTTTGAATAGGCTTTGACACCATATTCACTTGCTAATTGAGAAATATACTCGTTAAACCTTTCTTGGATTTTAGTGATGTCTTTTTCACCATCTTTAGGTTCTTTCTTGAAAATGGTATTAATTATATTGTTTACAGTAGCTGTTTCTGAGACATGTAGTAAATGAATCTCAGATTTTAAATGTTTTGCAAGATATACGGCATGTTCATAGGCAATTATGGACGTTGGTGAAAGATCCATAGGAACGAGAATTTTGTCGAATGTTCTATGCATAATAAATAGTTTAGGTAATTAGATAAGGGAAGTTAAGAAATTTACAATAAATAAAAAAATAATAATTGATGTTTGAATTAAGTATTTTTAAACATGAATAATTTTCCAAAATCTGAATTAATATTAAATAACGATGGTAGCGTGTACCATTTACACTTATTACCCCAGGATATTGCTGATACAATCATTACTGTTGGTGATCCTGAGCGAGTAGATATGATTGCTAAATTTTTCGATAAAATCTTATTAAAAAAGAAAAATAGAGAATTCTATACAATAACAGGAATTTATAAGTCTAAACATATAAGTATCATATCCACTGGAATTGGAACTGATAATATTGATATTGTATTAAATGAATTAAATGTTCTTTGTAAAATAAATTTAAATACACTTGAGTATAACTCTAATCCTAGGAAATTAAATATCATTAGACTCGGTACTAGTGGTACACTTCGACAAGAGATACCATTAGGAAGTTTTTTAATTTCAGAATATGCATTGGGATTAGAAGGATTAATGAACTTCTACCCGATTAAATACGATACTTACGAAAGAGAATATTTACATCATGCTTCATCTATAATTACTAAGGATTTTGAATTTCTGCACCCATACATTATAGGTTCTTCGAAGGAATTATTGCAATCTTTAGGAAATGAAATGTTGAAAGGTACCACAGCTACGTGCCAAGGATTTTATCACCCACAAGGTAGGTTTTTATGGTCAGAAAGGAATAATTCAATTCTTGAATCTTTGAGTAAAATAAGTTTTCAGGAAAAAGTAATTACAAATTTTGAGATGGAAACATCAGCTATACTTGGTTTAGCAAGATATTTCAATCATGAAGCTACATCAATTTCATTAATTCTTGCTAATAGAATTACGAATGAATTTATAGACAATGCTGAGAAAAAAATGGAAGAATTGATAGAATTGTGTTTAGATAATATTGCTTGTATGGGTAATGAAATATAGCTTTTTAGGAGTTTATAAATATTTAGTTTTTTCTAAAAACAAGTTTATTGCTTCTCTTTTTTTATCATTCAACTTATATTCAATTCTATTTTTTAAATAATCATTTACATCAAAATATTCGAGTTTGTTTTCTTCAATAACTTCATCTAAATAATTGAATCCATCCGTTAAGAATTGATTGAAATGATTTATTTCTGATAAAGATATTTCTTTGTTGGCAACCCAAGCTGCAAAAACGAAAGGTAATCCAGTAAGTTTTTCCCATTCCTCTGATAAGTCGAATGTACGAGAATATTTTCCAATCTGATCAAATGTGCGGTCGCCAATAAGCACCAAGCCCTCGCCATCTTTTAATTCAATAATGTTTTGTTCTCTTGTTTTAAAAACTACTTGAATTTTCCAATAATCCTGACAAAGTACTTTACATAATAAATTAGATGTTCTTGAATGTGTATCAAGATAGATTGTATGTAAACTTGATAAAGGTGTATTGGAGAATAAGAACACTGAATTTACTGCACCAGTTGTAGATATACAATAATCAGAAACAATATTTGCATTATTAATTTCCGGAATAACTCCTACAGGTATTAAACCAATATCAACAGTATTGTTAATTAGTTTTGTAGCACAAACTGAAGGAATATCTAAACTGATGTTAAAGTCGTTAAGTGCATGAGGTATTAATCCTTTGACAAATACTTTAGAATTTAAATAGTTGACAACGGATATTTTTAATTTATGCATGAAAATGATCTGTATTATTAAAATCTAACATTTCGAATTTTCCATTTTCATATTTCAATCTATATAATGAAACATTTGAATGTGGGAAATTATCCATATTACTTAATGGTATTTGAAGAAGTTCGCATAATAATAAACGAAGAGCTCTACCGTGCATACAAATCAACACTTTATTCAGCTCCGAACTCCTTGATATTAAAGAATCCAATACAATTCTTTGACGTGAATTAACTTCTACTGGACTTTCACCACCTTGAAATTTAAGATGAATGTTACCATCCATCCAACTTTTTGTAAGTTGGTAGAACTCTTCTTTCATTTCTGGAGTAGCCTCTCTTCCTTCGTTTACACCCCAATCTAGTTCATCAAAGCCGGAATGTTGCTCCCAGGGAATTCCTTTATCAATAAAAGCCTGTACAGTTTGGTGCGTACGTTTTAAAGTCGAAGTAATAATTTTATCGAATTCAATATGGTGGTATGCTTTAAAGAAAGACCTTGCTTGTTGTTGTCCAACATCATTTAGATCTGAATTCACGCCTCTTCCTTGAACAATACCTCTCCTATTAAAATCTGTTTCGCCGTGACGAATGATATATAGTTCCATGGATTAGTTCAGAATTGGTAATTCAACAAAACCGTTATTATTATCTTCTTTACTAAAATCGTAATTTTTATAATCAGTTATTACACCGTAAAGGGTGTCTCTTTCAATAGGATGACGATCAACGTTTTCAATTAATTCAACTAATTGCTTAGTGGTTAATTGAGGAACTTGTTCTTCTGCTCCAGCCATTGAATATATCTTAGTTGTATCGTCGATAGTTCCATCAATATCATCTACCCCAAAAGATAGTGAAAGTTGAGCTGTAGACCTACCAATCATTGGCCAATATGCTTTAATGTGATCAATGTTATCCAAGAATATTCTTGATATCGCATAGTTCTTTAAATCTTCAATTACAGATGTTTCTGGAACATCCGACATTTCATTGTCTTGATTACGGAATTTAAGAGGAATGAAAGTATTGAAACCACCAGTTCTATCTTGAAGCTCTCTTAATCTATTCATATGATCTACACGATGAGCATAATTCTCAATATGACCATATAGCATCGTACAATTCGATTTTAATCCTAATTTATGAGCGGTTTCATGAATTTCAAGCCATTGAGCAGTGGTAGCTTTATCACCACAGATTTCATCTCTCAAAACTTCGTCGAATATTTCGGCACCACCACCAGGTATAGAATCTAAACCTGCTTCCATCATTATTTTAAGTCCCTCTTCCACAGAAACTTTTGCTTTTCTGAACATATATTCATACTCAACAGCAGTAAACGCTTTTATATGTAAATCTGGACGAAGTTCTTTGATAGATTTAAATAGATCACAGAAGAATTCCAATGTTAATTTAGGATGAACTCCACCAACAATGTGAACTTCAGTAACGGGTTTATCTTTATAAGAACGTATAATATTAAGCATTTGCTCCTTATCTAATACCCAACCCTCATCAGCATGCTTTAATAAACGTGAGTAAGAACAGAATTTACAAGTAAAAACACAAATATTAGTGGGTTCGATGTGGAAATTTCTATTGAAGTAAGTATAATCACCATGTTTAGCTTCTCGAATATGGTTAGCAAGTAGGCCTACAAAGGCTAGGTCTGCGTGCTCATAAAGGTAAA
>CAZYBY010000028.1:0-23715 GCA_964645385.1 uncultured Sphingobacterium sp. | reverse complement strand
AAAGGAGCAATTACGATGAATGAAGCAACTTTAATAATTACTTGCATATTTACTACACTGAATCCGGCATGTGCAATAGCAGCACCAGCAAATCCATCAATTAGAGTATGTGATGAACTTGAAGGAATACCGAACCACCATGTTAATAAATTCCAAATTATTGCTGCAACAACTCCGGCTAATATTACAACCAAGTTAATTTGCATTGTATTAACTGTTTTAGCAACAGTATCCGCCACGTTTAAGTGAAAAATCCAATAAGCTAAAAAGTTGAAGAATGCTGCCCAAAGTACAGCTTGAAAAGGAGTTAATACTTTTGTAGAAACTACTGTAGCTATTGAGTTTGCAGCATCATGAAATCCATTGATATAGTCGAAAATTAGTGCTAAGACTATTATGACTATTAATAAAGTTAAACTCATGTTTAAATGTTATTAGGCATGCTTAACAATAATCGATTCCATAACATTAGCAACGTCTTCGCACATATCAGTTGCAGTTTCTAATGCAGCAAGAATTTCTTTTTCTTTGAATAACTCAATTGCATTTGTTTCATTTTTGAACAAATCAGCAACAGCCATATCAAATACATAATCAGCTTGGTTTTCCATGCTATTAATTCTAACACATGAATCAGTAACGTTTCTGATGTGTTTCAAATCTTTTAATTCTTTTACAGCTTTGTCGATGTCTTTACAACCTTGCGCTACTAAGTCAGCAAGTTTTTTCATCGGCTCAGATGTTCTGTTTAAGTTGTATAACAACATACGGTTAGCAGAACCATGAATATAATCTGCAACATCATCAATTGCTGATGCTAATGCATGAATGTCTTCACGATCGAATGGAGTGATGAAGTTTTTACTTAATTCTAAGAAAATCTCGTGAGTAATTTCATCACCACGATGTTCTAAATCGTCGATTTTCTTGATAAGTTCGTTACGAACATCTAAATCACTTGCGTTAACGGCTTCTACTAAATAACCAGAAAGAGTGATTAAATTTGCACTTGCACTTTCGAAAAGTGGGAAGAACTTTTTGTCTTTAGGCAAAAAGTACTGAAAAACAGAGTTTAGTGACATTTTTAGTTTTTATTTGCAGCAAAAGTAAGTACTTAATGTTAAGTCAATGTTAAGAAATTAAAATTCCGCAAAAAATTAATATAAAATTTATAATCATCAGTAAATCAAGCGTATATGTTTGAAATAAAATTAGCTAGCATAGAGGATATCCCTCATATTGTGGAGATTGCCTACAATACATGGTTCAAAACCTATGAAAATATCATCTCCAAAGAGCAGATAGATTTCATGTTTGGGGAAATGTACACACCTGAAGCGATATGGAAACAAATGGACTTTTTAGGACATCGTTTTTTTATAGCAACTGAAAATGGAGTAGCAATTGGATTTGCTTCAATAAGTGAAATGATTCATGAAGAAGAGAAAACAACCAAGGTACACAAATTATATTTTCTTCCATCAACGCATAAAAAGGGATATGGTAAAAAAATGTTAGACTATTTAGAAGATATTTTAAAAGCTGAGGGATATAAATTCATCATCATAAATGTAAATAGAAATAATCCTGCTTATCATTTTTATTTAAAACTAAACTATCGTGTAAGAGAGTCGATTGATATACCTTATGGAGATTTTATGTTGAACGATTATGTGATGGAAAAAAATATATATACATTTGCCTAACTCAAAGGGGTGGTGCCATTACACGGTGCCTGAGATTAAACCCATAGAACCTGATGCGGATAATGCCGACGAAGGGAAGAGGTAATAAAATCGTTGTAGGACAAGCAATCCCTTATTGTCTGAGGTTTTATACATTAAAAAAAATTAATTATGTTTTTAAAAAAACACTTTGTATTGGCGCTCCTCATGTTTATTAGCATTGTAGCGCAAGCACAAAAAACGTACACCCTAAAGGTTGTTGATGAACAAAAAAAACCTTTAGTAGGTGCAACAATTTCTGTTGATGGAATTTTGTTTGCACAAACAGATGAGAACGGATTGTACAACTTATCTGTGAGACAACCTAAAGTAAATCTTAACATTAGTATGGTAGGATTTATGACTTTAATTGAGAATGCCGACTTAAATGTTAAGAGCACTTTCATCTTAAAGAAAAAAATATTTATCTCTGAAGAAGCAATTGTAACTGCAACTCGGGTAAACGAAAAAACTGCTGGAACATATAGTATGGTAGATAAGCAATACATCGAAAAAACAAATTTCGGCCAGGATTTGCCTTATTTATTAAATCAAATTCCTTCAGTAGTAATTACATCAGACGCTGGTAATGGTATTGGTTATACAGGAATTCGAATCAGAGGTACAGATCAGCAAAGAACAAATTTAACTATCAATGGTATTCCATTAAACGATGCAGAATCTCAAGGAACATTCACTGTAAATATTTCAGATTTTGCAAGCTCTGTAGAAAACATTCAAGTACAAAGAGGTGTGGGATCTTCAACCAATGGAGCTGGTGCTTTTGGAGCATCAATAAATATTCAAACTACACAAATGGCTGATACAGCATCTGCAGAGGTAAATTTTGCACAAGGTGGTTACAAAGCTAAAAATTTACTTTTGCATAACGACATGGAAAAGTATACTGCTACTGTTAATACTGGTTTAATACATGAACATTGGAATTTTAGCGGTCGACTTTCTAAAATTGCTTCTAGAGGATATGTTGATAATAGCTCAGCCGTTTTAAAATCATTTTTCACTTCTGCTTCTTATCGAAATAATAAACACTTAATAAAATTCAATGTGTTCTCTAATCTAGAAAAAACCTATTTAGCATGGAATGGAGTACCAGAGGATTCCTTAAAAACGAATAGAACTTATAATCCAATTTCTGCTGAATACAATGATCAATATGATAATTATCAACAAGATCATTATCAAATTTTCGAATCATATAAAGTAAACAGCAGACATCATTTGAATATTGGATATCACTATACTCGTGGCCGTGGTTACTTTCAAGAATTTCGTTATGATCAAAAATATGCTAACTATGGTTTAGATACTTTATTTGTTGGTAACGACACTATTTCTAAAACAGATTTATTAAGAAGAAGATGGTTGCAAAATGAATTTGAAGGATTTGTATATAGTTGGGAATATAGCCCTAATACGAAATTTAAGTTGACAGTTGGAGGTGCATCTAATCGATATAAAGGTTTACATTTTGGTGAAATAATTTGGGCTAAAGATGCTTCTAATAGTAGACCTGGAACACGTTGGTATGAAGGATGGGGTTATAAATCAGAATCCAATTTATATTCTAAAGCCAATTATGAAATCAACAATAAATGGAATGTTAATATTGATTTACAATATCGATACGTGAATTATGAAATCCAAGGAATGAATAAAGATCGTATTGATGTTGGTCAAATTCATAAATATAATTTTATCAATCCTAAAGCTGGTATTTCTTATAACATCAGCAATACTCATATGATTTATCTTACTTATGGAGCAACTAGTAAAGAACCAAATAGAGATGATTTTGTAAATGGTATTGTAAACAATGTTACGCCGAAAGAAGAAAAGTTAAGTGATATTGAATTAGGTTGGAAAAAGAGAAATAATAAATATGCAGTTGAAGTAAATGCATATTACATGAACTATACAAATCAATTAGTATTAACTGGCGAAGTGAATAATGTTGGTGAATACATTCGCATAAATACACCTAAAAGTTATCGAACAGGTATAGAGTTTTCGGGAAATTATAATTACACTACTCGTTTAAAAATTTCTGCTTCACTAGCATTAAGCCAAAATAAAATTAATGCCTTTACGGAATCTATCTATCAGTATGATGCTGATTATAACTATATCGGTGTATTGTTACGTGAGCATAAAAACACTGATATTTCATTCTCTCCAAATGTTATTGGTAGTTCAAGATTAAGGTATAAAATTTATCAAAACTTATTTGCAACATTAGAGTCTAAGTATGTAGGTAAACAATTTATGGACAATACTTCTAATGATGGTAGAAAAATAAATGCGTTTTTTGTGAATGATTTATTTGTAGATTATACAATTTCTTTGAAAGGTTTTATTCCGTCAATGAGTATTTTATTTAAGGTAAATAATGTGTTCGATAAACTTTACGAACCTAATGGATACACTTATTCGCTTATAGAAAGTGGTGTAGAAAATAACTATAATTACTACTACCCTCAAGCAGGAAGAAACTATATGTTTTCTTTAAACTGCAAATTCTAATTACTTACTTGTTAATACAACATACGGCACGAGCATCTCTTCTAAAGAGATGCCTCCGTGTTGGAAGGTATTACTAAAGAAGTTCGCAAAATGGTTGTAATTATTAGGGTATACAAAGTAGTAGTCTTCTTTTGCAAAAATGAAAGTCTGACTAACATTCACTCTAGGTAAGAATGCTTCTTGTGGGTTTTTAATTTCTAAAACTTCCTTTTTATTGTAATTCAAATTCTTTCCTTGCTTATAACGAAGATTTGTATTTACACTTCTATCACCAATTACTTTACTAGCATTTTTAACACGAATAGTTCCGTGATCAGTTGTAATAATTAGACGTGCAGGCTTTTGAGAAATTTTAATAATAGCTTCTAGTAATGGTGAATGTTCGAACCAAGATAAAGTTATAGAGCGATAAGCAGCCTCATCTGGTGCAAGCTCTCTAATAATCTCCATTTCAGTTCTTGCATGCGAAAGCATATCAACAAAATTATATACTATTACATTTAGAGGGTTCTGAAATTTTTGATTGATGCTATCTACTAAATTTCTACCTTCCTCATTGTTTACAACTTTTACATAGGAGAATTTAAAATCTTTTCTATGACGAGTTAATTGTGTTTTTAAAAATTCTTCTTCAAATAAATTTTTACCCCCTTCATCTTCATCATTTTTCCAAAGTTTAGGATATTGCTTTTCCATTTCAGATGGCAATAAGCCCGAGAATATAGCATTTCTAGCATACTGGGTTGCCGTAGGTAAAATACTACTGTAAATATCTTCCTCTTCTGTTCTAAAATATTCGCTGATAATTGGAGCAATTATTTTCCATTGATCATAACGTAAATTATCGATAAGGAGAAAAAATGTTGGTACATCTGAACTGATTAATGGAAACACTTTTGTTTTCATTAATTGGTGTGATTGTAATGGAGCGGTGTTTGGTTCTTTTAACCAACTTAAATAATTTTTTTCTACATATTTAGAAAATAATGCATTCGCTTCTTGTTTTTGATGTGTAAGAATTTCATGCATTCCTGAGTCTTGTAATTTTTCTAATTCTAATTCCCAGAAAACTAATTTGCGGTACACATCTTTCCATTCTTCGAAATTTGAAACGTCGTTTAATGCAATTCCTAAATTTCTAAATTCTTGTTGGTATGCCGAATTCGTTTTTTCAGAAACTAATCTCTTATTATCTAAAATTTTCTTTAAGGTTAATAATATTTGTTTTGGATTTACAGGTTTAATAAGATAGTCAGCGATTTTACTTCCAATCGCATCTTCCATTAAATATTCCTCTTCGTTTTTTGTAATTAATACAACAGGTAAATCGATATTATTTTTTTTGATTTCTTGAAGTGTTTCTAAACCAGAAAGCCCTGGCATGTTTTCATCTAAGAAAACAACATCCACATGTTCGGATTTCAATAAATCGAGCGCGTCTGAACCATTTGTGGTGCTAACAACTTTATAACCCTTATCTTGCAGGAATAAGATATGCGGTTTTAATAAATCAATTTCATCATCTGCCCACAATATGATTGTTTCTTGCATATATTTATATTAATTTCTGGTTTCCGTTAAAATTAACAAATTTGTAGCGGTTTTATTGTTGAGCTTTGAATAAAAAGAAAATATTTAATGATCCTGTTTATGGTTTTGTAAGCGTTCCTTATGAAATTATATTCGATTTAATAGAGCACCCCTACTTCCAACGCCTAAGAAATATTAAGCAATTGGGATTAACTCACCTAGTGTATCCTGGTGCTTTACATACTCGTTTTCATCATGCATTAGGTGCGATGCACTTAATGGGAATTGCCTTAGAAACACTTAGAAACAAAGGTATAGAAATAACAGAGGATGAAGCGAAAGCGGTTACAATTGCTATATTATTGCACGATATCGGTCATGGTCCGTTTTCACATGCACTAGAAAGTTGTATTGTGCCTAGCATTCAGCATGAGGATCTTTCTATCTTATTGATGAAAAGGTTAGATGTTGAGTTTAATGGAGCTTTGACTTTAGCAATTGAAATTTTTGAGAATAAGTATTCAAAGAAATTTTTACATCAACTAGTATCCAGTCAGTTAGATATGGATAGAATGGACTATTTGAATCGTGATAGTTTCTATACAGGAGTTTCGGAAGGAGTAATTGGTTTCGACAGAATTTTAAAAATGATTTTTGTAATCGATGATCAATTAGTAATAGAAGAGAAAGGTATTTATTCAATTGAGAAATTTTTAATTGCTCGACGTTTAATGTATTGGCAAGTATATTACCATAAAACTGTTATCTCAGCAGAGCAATTACTCGTAAAAATATTAAAACGTGCAAAGGAAATTTCTATACAAGGACATCAGTTATTTGCCACTCCAGCTTTTTCATTCCTTTTGAAAAACAACCCAACTGCAGATGATTTTAAAGGTGATATTAGGTATTTAGATGCATTTGCAAATATCGATGATCATGATATTTATTCTGCCATTAAAGTGTGGATTGATGATTCTGACCCAGTATTATCAAAATTGTGTTCGGAATTAATAAACAGGCGACTTTATTCCATTGAAATACAAAACGAGAACATATCTCCAGAGTATGTAGACCAGAAATCTGCAGAATTGATGAAAAAATGGAATTTAGGAGAAGAGGCTAATCCATATTTCGTTTTCACAGGTATTATTAACAATAATGCCTATAATCCAGATAGTGGTAAGATCTTAATTTTAACGAAAGGCAAAGGTTTACAAGACATTGCGATTTCATCAGATGGATTAAATCTCGAAGCTTTGTCGAAAAATGTGGTTAAGCATTTTATCTGTTACCCGAAATATAAATAGAGTGTTAACAAATTATTAAGCAATAATTGAATAATAGATTTGCAGCATTGAAGGATAATTTTATTTTTGTATAATGCAATTTAAGGCAATAGAAATTTGTGTATTACTCAACGGCGAATTAGAAGGTAATCCCGACGAAGTTGTCTATTCATTAGCAAAAATTGAGGAAGGTCAGAAAGGCGCTTTATCTTTTTTAGCCAATCCAAAATATGAGCCATTCCTCTATACTACAGAGGCTTCAGTGGTCATCATCAATAAATCATTAGTATTAGAAAAGCCAGTATCTTCAACACTTATTAGAGTAGATGATGCTTATAGTGCTTTCTCTGTTTTGTTGGAAAAATATAATACCATCAAGCTAAACAAAACCGGAGTTGAAGATCCAAGTTTCATCAGCAAATCGGCAAAAATTGGTGCTGATTGTTATGTTGGAGCTTTTTCATACATCGGTAATAATGCTGTAATAGGTAATAATGTGAAAATTTATCCTCAAGTATATGTGGGCGACAATGTTAGCATTGCCGACAATACCACCTTATTTGCAGGTACTAAAGTATATTCAGATTGTGTTATAGGCGCAAATGTGATTGTACATTCAGGTTGTGTAATCGGAAGCGACGGGTTTGGTTTTGCTCCTCAAGCAGATGGATCTTATCAAAAGGTTGCTCAGATTGGCAACGTTATTATCGAAGATGATGTTGAAATTGGCTCAAATACAAGTATTGATAGAGCAACAATTGGCTCAACAGTAATTAAAAAAGGAGTTAAACTCGATAATTTAATTCAAATAGCACACAATGTTGAAATTGGAAGTAATACAGTAATCGCATCACAATCGGGTGTTTCGGGCAGTACGAGAATAGGCGAGAATTGTATAGTTGGTGGACAAGTAGGCATTGTAGGGCATATTAATATAGCAAAAGGCTCGCAAATCAACGCGAAATCAGGTATATCCAAATCAATTACAGAGGAAAATAAACAGTGGAACGGGGCACCTGTATCGCCATTCCGTGATTCTTTAAAAATGCAAGCCGTATATCGTCGATTGCCGGAACTCGAAAAACGCATCGAAGAATTAGAGCAATTAATACGCGATTTAAAAGAAACCATCTAATTTCCTTCTTTAAGATTTTGTTTAAACCTCGTTTCTGAATACATTTGTCAGAATATTAGGTTAGCAATGAACGTAAAACAAACGACATTAAAGGCCCCTGTTACAGTGGTAGGTGTTGGGTTGCATACAGGTTCTCAGGTTACAATGACCTTTAAACCAGCACCCGAAAATCATGGTTATAAATTTCAACGTATTGATATTGAGGGTTCACCAATTATCGATGCTGATGTAGATAATGTTACCGACATTTCAAGAGGAACTACAATTACTCAAAATGGTGCTAGTGTTTCTACTGTAGAACATACCCTTGCTGCTCTAGCAGGTTTAGAAATTGACAACGTTTTAATCGAATTAAATGGTCCTGAAGCCCCAATTATGGATGGTAGTTCTATGCCATTTATTGAAGAATTAGAAAAAGCTGGAATAGTTCTTCAAGAAGCTGACCGCGAATATTTCGTTATTCCAAGCAATATCTATTATGAAGAAGCTGAACGTCATGTTGAAATGACGGCTATGCCATACATTGATGATTATAGAGTAACTGTAATGGTTGACTATAACTCACCAGTATTAGGTAGCCAACACGCTTCTTTATCATCAATATCAGAATTTAAAGCAGAGATTGCATCTTGTAGAACCTTTTGTTTTTTACACGAATTAGAAATGTTGTTGAAGCATAACCTTATTAAAGGAGGTGATTTAAACAATGCAATTGTTGTAGTAGATAAGGTTGTTGATGATGAAGAATTAGAGCATCTAGCTAAATTATTCAATAGAGAAAAAATTGCAGTTGCTAGAGAAGGTATTTTAAATAATATAGAACTTCGTTATCAAAATGAGCCAGCTCGTCATAAATTACTTGATGTAATTGGTGATTTAGCTTTGGTGGGTATGCCATTAAAAGGACATATCATGGCAGCTCGCCCCGGTCATGCTGCTAACGTTGCTTTTGCTAAAAAAATCAAAGCGCTAATCAAAAAAGAGAAAGCGAAAAAGAATATTCCTTCTTATAATCCAAGCGCAACTCCTATTTATGATATCAATGGTATCATGAATATTTTGCCACATCGTCCACCATTCTTATTAATTGATAAAATTACTGAGCTAACACAAAAGCATGTTGTTGGTATTAAGAATGTAACTATGAATGAGGATTTCTTTAGAGGACATTTCCCAGGAAATCCAGTAATGCCGGGTGTTTTACAAGTTGAAGCTATGGCACAAACTGGTGGTATTTTAGTGTTGAATACAGTTCCAGACCCGGAGAATTATTGGACATATTTCATGAAAATTGAAAATGCTCGCTTTAAAGATAAGGTACTTCCGGGAGATACTATTATATTTAGGTGCGATTTAATAGCTCCTATTCGTCGAGGCATTTGCCAAATGCGAGGAACAGCGTTTGTTGGTGAAAAGATTGTAATGGAAGCAGAATTAATGGCACAAATTGTTAGAAAAAGCTAAACTATACGAATGATATCTCCACTTGCATCAGTACACCCTAAAGCGAAGATAGCCGATAATGTTACTATTGAGCCCTTTTCAACCATTTCTGCAAATGTAGAAATTGGGGAAGGCACATGGATTGGCCCCAATGTTACCATTATGGATGGTGCACGAATTGGTAAAAATTGCAAAATATTTCCAGGTGCGGTGGTATCAGCTATTCCGCAAGATTTAAAATATAAAGGAGAAGATAGTATCGTAGAAATTGGAGATGGTACAGTTGTTCGTGAATGTGTAACAATTAACAGAGGTACTGTTGACCGAATGAGAACTAGCGTTGGTAAAAACTGTTTATTGATGGCTTATGCTCATATCGCTCACGATTGTATTTTAGGGAATAATATCATTCTTGCAAATAGTGTTAATCTAGCTGGCCATGTTACCATCGAAGATTACGCAATACTTGAAGGTATGGCAGCAGTTGGTCAATTCCTTAGAATTGGTGCTCATACATTTATAGCAGGTGGTACTCTAGTTAGAAAAAATGTACCTCCATATACTAAAGCAGCTCGTGAACCAATTTCTTATGTAGGTATCAACTCTGTTGGTTTACGTAGAAGAGGTTTTACAGATGATCAAATTCGTCAGATAGAAGATATTTATAGAATCCTTTATGTTAAAGGTCATTCAATTTCAAATGCTCTTCCAATTATTGAAGCAGAAATCGCTGAAAGCCCAATAAAAGCTGGTATTTTGGAGTTTATTAATTCTTCTACGAATGGTATCATGAAGGGTTACTCAAGAGATTAATGCAAATCAATCTTCAACAAATCGGTAAAAAGTTTAATCGTGAATGGGTATTTAGGAATATCAATTATGAAATTCCTAGCGGAGCTCGTTTAGCAATACTTGGATCAAATGGTTCTGGAAAATCAACTTTATTGCAAGTAATTTCAGGAATATTAAGTCCTTCCGAAGGTAATGCAGAATACCTCTATCAGTCTAATAGTATTTCTGTTGAAGATGTATTTCAACATTTCAGCATTGCATCTCCATACTTAGAATTAATAGAAGAAATGAGCTTAACAGAAATGATTGATTATCATTTTTCATTTAAAAACAGACTTCAAAAATTATCTACCTCAGAAATCATCACTTTATTAGGATTAGAATCCTCAACAAATAAAGAAATAAGGTATTTTTCATCTGGTATGAAGCAACGCTTAAAATTAGCATTAGCAATATTATCTGATGTAGCATGCATTCTCCTCGATGAACCTTGCTCTAACCTCGATAAACAAGGAATTGCATGGTATCAAGGTTTATTAGAAAAATATACCCAGCAAAGAACACTTATCATCTGTTCTAATCAAGAATATGAATATGAAATATGCGACAAATTCATTTCGATAATGGATTATAAGTCAGTTTAAAAGCCTAATTTTATTATCTTTGCATCCTTAAACAAGAAATTATAAATAACATTAATATGGCAAAAGCATCCGATGTAAAAAATGGAAATGTGTTGCGTTTCAACGGTGACTTAGTATCAGTAGAAGAATTTATTCACCGTACACCAGGAAATTTACGTGCGTTCTATCAAGCAAGAATGCGTAACGTTAAAACTGGTAAATTAGTTGAATACCGTTTCCGCACAGATGAGGAAGTTGAAATTTGTAGAGTAGAAACTAAAGATTATCAATATTTATATGATGATGGTGATTTCTTTGTTGTAATGGACAATGAAACATACGAGCAGTTTAACATTCCTAAATTCTTATTTGGTAACTCTGCAAAATTCGTAACTGAAGGAATGAATTTAATTATCGCTTTCGAAAGTGATGAACCAATTTTAGCTTCAGCTCCAACTCACGTTGAATTAGAAATTACATATACTGAACCTGCTGTTAAAGGTGATACTGCTACGAACGTTACGAAAGCTGCAACAGTTTCTAACGGTGCAGAAATTCGTGTTCCTTTATTCATCAACGAAGGTGATCGCGTAAAAGTAGATACTCGTACGGGTGACTATGTTGAGCGTGTGAAACAATAGTTTTAATATGTTAATGTGTTAATCAGATAATATGTTAATGTTTCTTATATTTTCAGAGACATTAACATATTTTTAATTAGTAATAAAAACTAAAATACCCAGAGTTTTGAGGGGCTAATTGCGTAGTTCAGTTTTACATCGTGCTCATCGATGTCTTCGATTTTTTCAATAGGTTCGAAATAACTCAATCCAATTTTAATAACATCTTTTCTACATTGTGATAAAAAGCGATCGTAGAAACCTTTTCCATAACCAACTCGATATCCATTTTTATCAAAAGTCAATAACGGACAAATAACCATATCAATTTCTTCATATGGAATAATTTTTCCATCTACTGGCTCCATTATACCATAACTATTTTCGTTAAGAATAGTATTTGAATCGCATATTACATTTTGCATTTCAAACGTTTTGAAATTACTTCTAGGTATAACAATGTTAATGTTTGGTGCAATAAGTCTAATGAAATTGATGATAGGGAAAGTATCAATTTCATTTTTTTTCTTTATAGGCAAATAAATATGAATAACTTTTATGTTCGAAAAATCAAATTGATTCATTTGATCTATCACACTTTGAAGTAAAGCGCATTTATTTTCCTCGCTCAACATTTCGCGTTGCTCAAGAATATTTTTACGAATCAAAACCTTATTCACAGTATTATTATTTAATTGGCATTAGAATTGTTAAATTTATGAAATACAATTAGATAATCAACTCATGAAAAGAGCATTTCTACTTTTATTTTTATTACCATCGATTAGCTTCTCTCAAGTATTTAAATCGAATGAAAATAAAAACCCTAGCAGTTTTACCCAATTGCTTTCAGAATTCGACGAATATAAACACAACCACGACCTTTCTCAAACCAGCGGTTGGAAATGGTATAAACGTTGGGAATCGCATTACGAACAAAGAACTCCTTTAAGTGGACAAATAGCTGATCCGAAGATATTTTTTAATGAAGTTAAAAAGATACAAGCTTTAAAAAATACAGCTAGTAAAAATAGCAATGCCAACTGGATGCCTTATGGTCCTTCAGAATTACCCCCATCTGTAGATCAAATTACATCGCATGGAATGGGCAGAATTAATTGCATCGCATTTCATCCAACAGATTCAGCTACAATTTTTGTAGGAGTTGCACAAGGTGGTGTATGGAAATCCACTAACTCCGGTGCTTCATGGACACCTCTCACTGATCAGTTACCAATCATCAGAATAAGTGATATCGCTATTGATCCAACTAATCCGAATACAATGTACATCTCTGTTGGTGATTATGGTTATCTAGGGATATCTCTAAAATCAGACGGAAGAAAACGTCATACGCATTATGGTATTGGTGTATATAAAACTATTGATGGAGGAAATACTTGGACAGAAACTGGTTTGAATTTATCCTTAAATACCTTAGATGAATCGTTAATAAGAAGAGTAATGGTCAATCCTGCAAACTCACAAGAGCTAGTGGCTGTAGGTATCTCAGGCATTTATAAATCTTATGATGGAGGAACAACTTGGACTAAAAAGAACAGTTCAATTATTTGGGACTTTGAAGCTAATCCTCAAAATGCAAACACACTTTATGCTAGCACTGGATTTATTGCTTCCTTAAATGAAGGAAGTGCTGGTATATTGAAGTCAACAAATTTTGGCGAAACATGGACAACTTTAACAACTAATATTCCTGCTCAGCAAGCTCAACGTGTTGAGATGGCTATTTCTTTAAGCGACACAAACTATATCTATGCTATCACTTGTGGTTTAGATAGAGGCTTAGAGGGATTTTATAGAAGTACGAATGCTGGTTCAACGTGGACTAAGCAATATTCAAGTTCTTCTAGTTATAACTTATTAGGTTGGGATAATAGTATGGGAGGTGGCGGACAAGGCACATACGATTTAGCAATTGTAGTTGATGCTAAGAATAAAAATAAAGTATATGTAGGTGGTATAAATATGTGGGGTACTGCTGATGGGGGTGTAACGTGGGATGGAATGTCGTATTGGTTACCATATTACGGACAATATTTACACGCTGATCAACATCAATTTAAATACAATCCATTAAACAATGCTTATTATGTTTCGAATGATGGAGGATTATACCGTACAGACTCGGCGATTATTGGTTCGTGGTTTTCTGCGAATTCAGAACCCAATTATTCATGGCCAACACGTTGGAAATTTTTAGGAAGTGGAATGCAAATTTCTTCATTCTATAGATTATCAATCCGAAAACGTTTTGGTGATATAATCGCTGGAGCACAAGATAATTCAACATTCTACAAAAGCGATGGCAAATGGGTGAATATGATTGGTGGCGATGGTATGGATTGCGCCTTACATCCAACAGATACTAATATTTTATACGGCTCATCTCAATATGGAAATATTGTGCAATCCCTAGACGGTGGTCAATCTTTCAATTATTTAAATATTGCAAATGGTGAAAATGGCGAATGGACTACTCCAATTAAACTAGATCCTGATGCGCCAGAAGTTATTTATGCAGGGTATGAAAATATGCATGTGTCTATGGATGAAGGAATGACATTTGACCCAATTTCTGCTTTCCCTACAATGAGTTCTGGAGCGGGCGCAGTAATTTCAGCATTCGATTTTTCAGTTGGACATACTGATTATATTTATGCAGCGAAAAGAATTGTTCATCAACAAAATGAACCCATGAAATTTTTTGTGACCACAAATGCTGGTGCTTCATGGTCGAATAGAACTGCAGGTTTACCAGATTCGTTGTATTGCACTTCTATTACAGTAGATAATGTTAACCCACAAACCGCTTGGGCTTGCTTCAGTGGTTTTGCTTCGGGAGTTAAAGTATTTAAAACAACTAATGCCGGAGCAACATGGACAAACATATCGATGAACTTGCCTAATATTCCTGTGAATGCAATTATTCATCAACATGGTTCTACTGCAAACATCGTTTACATAGGAACAGATGCAGGTGTATATTATACATACGATGGATTAAACAAATGGGAGTTATATAGCAACCTGTTACCTAATGTAATTGTTAGTGATTTAGAAATTCATGCCGATTCAAATAAATTATTCGCAGCTACATTTGGAAGAGGTATTTGGGCTACAGATTTAGTAGATATCAATGTTGGCATCTCGCAAAATCCTATTCAGCATATCGATTTAAATTTATACCCTAATAAAAACAAAGGAGAATTTTCTGTAAGTGGTAATTCAATAGAAGTAAGCAATGTGAATATCTCTATCATCAATATTTTAGGAAAAGAAGTTTATAAAGAACACCTAAACATTGAACATGGCAAGCTTTATAAAAACTATCAATTACAATTGCTTCCAGGAGAATATTTCTATAGAATTCAAAGCGGAAAATATTCGGTAGTGAAGAAGTTTATAGTTGAGTAATCTCAATATAGTGGTGCCACGACTTAGAGTTGTAGCACCACTAATTTCTACTCCAATTCTTCAAAATAATGTATAATCAATTGCTTCAGCAAAAACTCTTGCTCTAGCGTAGTGTAAGCTGGTATTGGCTTTACTGGGTTCCAATGTGGCCAACCATCTTGGTCTAATCCTTCAAGTTCGTAGAATCCCATTTCACTCATTAAACGACAAGTAGCAATATGCATCAACTCTTCTTTTTGTCGCTTAGAAAACTTTTTTGGACCTTGACCGAGTTCTTGAACTCCTATAAGAAATAGAAATACTTTAATGTCCGGTTCGTCTGAGTCGAAATCTTGTTGAATTTTTTCACAAAGATTTTTCCAATCTTCATTAATCTTTTTTATATCTAAATTTAAACTCATGCTTCTTGTAGTTTTTGTTGTCCACTCATTTCAGTAAGAATAGAAATAGCATGTGATACCGAAGTTACTTGATCGAAAATCATCAGTAAACTTGATTTGCCTTCTTTCATTTTTACTCCTCGTGGATTTTTTTGTACAAATAATAATATTGCTCTAAAAGTATCTGATTCATAAAATCCTGAATGTGGATTTGATGGGAAATTCCCTCTTAAAATATTGTTCTTCAAACTTAATTTTTCAAAACCAATAGCTTTCGCTAACCACTGTAAACGCAAGGCATTGAGTAGTTCTCTTACTTGACGAGGTACTGGTCCGAATCGATCTAACAATTGTAATTCGAAAGATTTCAATCCTTCTTCAGTTTCAATTTTATTTAATTCAGTATATAAGTTTAATCGCTCAGCAATATTAGTTACATACTCATCTGGTATTAATAATTCTTGGTCGGTATCGATCTGACAAAAACTTACATGTGGTGGAGCAGGTTGATCTTTAAATAAATCTTTGAATTCATCATCCTTTAATTCTTGAATTGCTTCGTCCAAAATTTTATGATATAATTCAAATCCAATCTCAGCAATAAATCCACTTTGTTCTGCACCTAATAAATTTCCTGCACCTCGAATATCTAAATCTCTCATCGCCACTTGAAATCCACTTCCTAAATCTGAGAACTCTTCAATTGCACTTAATCTTTTTCTTGCTTCTGGAGTTAAGACCGATAATGGAGGACTTAATAAATAACAAAATGCTTTTTTATTAGAACGCCCTACTCTTCCTCGCATTTGGTGCATGTCACTTAATCCGAAATTCTGAGCGTTATTAATAAATATTGTATTTGCGTTTGAAATATCTAGACCAGATTCTATAATGGTAGTAGCTACTAATACATCGTATTCTCCCGACATGAATTTCAACATCACATCTTCTAATGCATCCCCATCTAATTGACCATGCCCAATTCCAATACGTACATCCGGACAAATTCTCTGTATTAGTCCTGCAACTTGTGTTATATCTTGAACTCTGTTATGAATAAAGAAGACTTGACCACCACGCTCAACTTCAAATTCTATCGCCTCTTTAATTAATTTTTCGTTGAACACGTGGAGCTCTGTAGTTACAGGTTGTCTATTGGGTGGAGGAGTATTGATAATCGACAAATCTCTTGCGCCCATTAATGAAAAATGCAAGGTTCTAGGAATAGGAGTTGCAGTAAGTGTAAGTGTATCGATGTTTGCACGGAACTGTTTTAGTTTTTCTTTCGTACTAACGCCAAACTTTTGCTCTTCATCAATAATCATCAATCCTAAATCTTTAAACTTTACATCCTTGCTTACAATTCGATGTGTACCGATGAGTATATCAATTTTTCCTTCCGCAGTTTTTTGAAGTATTTCTTTTATTTCTTTATTGGTCCTGAAACGATTGATGAATTCAACATTACATGGAAAATCTTTTAAACGTTCTTTAAAAGTTTTGTAATGTTGCATTGCTAGAATAGTAGTAGGTACTAGAATAGCTACTTGTTTACTATCGCTAACCGCTTTAAATGCAGCACGTACAGCTATCTCGGTTTTTCCGAATCCTACATCACCACATACTAATCGGTCCATTGGATGAGGAGATTCCATGTCCTTCTTTACATCTGCAGTTGCTTTAATTTGATCAGGAGTATCTTCATACATAAATGAAGCTTCTAACTCTACTTGCAAATAAGTATCTGGCATAAATGCATTACCCGATTGTGCTTTACGTTTTGCATAAAGTTTAATTAAATCTCGAGCAATGTCTTTTACTTTTTTCTTTGTATTTTTCTTTAATTTCTCCCAAACATCGGAACCCAATTTATGCATCTTCGGAGTAGTACCATCTTTACCTGCATATTTAGAAATTCGATTTAATGAGTTGATGTTTACATAAAGCAAATCATTATCTGCATACACTAATCGAATTGCTTCTTGAAGTTTTCCATTCACTTCTACTTTTTCTAAGCCGGCATATTTTCCAATACCATGGTCGATATGAACAACAAAATCTCCGGGCTTCAACTCTCGCAGTTCCTTTAGAGTTAAGGCTTGCGACTTAGAATAATTTTTATGGACTTTATATTTATAATAACGATCAAAAATTTGATGATCAGTATAGAATGCAAATTTTAATTGATCATCTATAAATCCTTCACGAATAGAAATTGGAATAGGCACGAAGTTAACTTTCTTCTTATCATCTTTTGCATCCAAATAAATATCTTCAAAGATTTTATACAGACGTTCTATTTGTTTGGTTTGATCAGCAAAAATATAATTTGCAATATTTTCGGATTCGTTTTTCTTTAAATTATGAATTAATAAATTAAAATCTTTGTTGAATGAAGGCTGAGGACGAGTTAAAAACAAGATACTCTCATCAGCATTAAAATAAAACTGTTTACCAAATTCAATACAAGCAAAATCTTTTAAACTGATATTAAATTCTGAAGATGATTGAAATACATCTTTAGGATCCATGTATTCAGGATGAAGAATTAAATCATCTTTACTTAGCGTAGCATAAATTTCATTAGCTTTCTCTTTACCTTGATCTAATATATCATAGGTAAACTGAACATCTTTAAACCAAATGCTCGTATTCTTATCAAGATATTGTAGTAATGAAGCTTGATGATTGGCTAATTTTTGAGATTGAATGTTTGGGATAATCGAAAGCTCTTGAACAGTATCAACAGATAATTGATTTTCAATATCAAATGTTCGAATAGATTCTACATGATCGCCGAAAAATTCTATTCTGTATGGGAGTTCATTAGAATAAGAATATATATCGACAATTCCACCACGAATAGAAAATTGCCCAGCCTCATACACAAAGTCGACTCTTTCGAATTCATATTCAGTTAAGAAATCGTTAATTGTATCTATAGAACAACGTTCATTAGTTTTCAATTCTAATGTATATTCTTCTAGCGATTCTTTATCCATTACCTTTTCAGCGATAGCTTCAGGGTAAGTAACGATAAGTTTTCCGTATTCAGAACTGTGTTTTAATTCGTTTAAAACTTCAGCACGTTGAAGCACCGCCTGACGGTCTATATTCGTAATGTCAAAAGCTTTTCTGAAAGAAGAAGGGAATAACAATACCTTCTTATCACTTAAATTTTCTAAGTCGTTTTGGAAGTAAACAGCCTCTTCTCGATCGGGTAAGACAATAAGTTGCCCTTGCTTTTGTATGAAATACAAAGCTAACGAAACTATGGCATCTGAAGAACCGACTAATCCTTTAAGATGTACGTGAGCATTTTTCTTAGCAGATATGGCATTCGCAATAGAGGATATGCGCTCGTCGGTTTTGTACAATTGAAATAAATCTTTAATGTTCAAAACGTAGCAAAAATAGTAATCAGAATCGAGATATTGGTAAATAGTCTAACTAATTGCTAGAAGAAATTTTCTTAATCCAAATACCATATAAAATATGTGCAACTGGCATGGTAATTAATCCTAAAAGGAAAAATAAATACGATACCCTACCGGCGGTCGAACTGAAAGTCATGAAGCCAGTGAAATACATCAAAATTGAAAACAGATAGATATTTCTTGAAAGTTTGCCGAAACGATGTTGTTCTTTGTATTCATCTTCTTGTAAATCTGACTTTGGACTAAGTACGAAAAAGCTAATAACAGCTAAAATATTTATCAGAATAACAGTTTTTAAACTTAAAAGATAAAATGGGTTTAAAGGAGTTTCCCAAGCGTAATTATTCATTAAAAAGGCAATAACAGCAAATATCAAAGTAATGATACTTAAGCGAATTAATACCCAACGGTGTGATTCAATTAAATTCATGCGGTAAATATAGGAGTTTCTAATAGTTGAATAATGTTATATTTGCACAAAATTAAACACTCATGAAGGCATACGTATTTCCTGGTCAAGGTGCTCAATTCGTAGGAATGGGCAAAGAATTATACGAACAAAACGAAGAAGCAAAAGCTTTGTTTGAAAAAGCGAATGAAATTATTGGTTTCAGAATCACAGATTTAATGTTCAATGGTACGGATGAAGATTTAAAACAAACCAAAGTAACACAACCTGCGATTTTTTTACACTCAGTAATTTTAGCGAAAACTATTCCAGACTTTAAGCCAGAAATGGTAGCTGGACATTCTTTAGGAGAATTCTCAGCATTAGTTGCAAATGGAACACTAGCTTTTGAGGATGCTTTCAAATTAGTTATTGCACGTGCGAATGCAATGCAAAAAGCTTGTGAAATCAGACCTTCAACAATGGCTGCAATTTTAGGTTTAGAAGATGAAAAGGTTGAAGAAATCTGTGCATCGATTAATGAAGTCGTAGTTGCTGCGAATTATAACTGCCCTGGTCAACTAGTAATCTCAGGAAGTATAGAAGGTGTAAACGAAGCTTGTGCTAAGATGACTGAGGCAGGAGCAAAAAGAGCATTAGTGTTAAATGTTGGTGGAGCATTTCACTCACCTTTAATGGAACCAGCTCGTATTGAATTAGAAGCTGCTATTAAAGCTACAACATTCAATACTCCAATTTGTCCTGTTTACCAAAACGTAAATGCATTGCCAACTACTGATCCTGCTACTATACAAGCAAATTTAATCGCTCAGTTAACAGGTGCTGTTCGTTGGACACAAACAGTAAAAGCAATGATTGCTGACGGTGCTAGTTCATTTACAGAAGTTGGTCCTGGTACCGTACTTCAAGGTTTAGTGAAAAAAGTTGATCGTCAGATGCCTACTGCTAGCGCATAATATGAACTATACTATTTCAGAAATTCATAAAGCCGTTGAAGCTATTCAAGAACATCTTTCTAACTATAAGATTGTTCTGTTCAACGGCTCTATGGGTGCTGGAAAAACCACACTAATATCTGCTCTTTGTAAAGCCCTTGGCTCTACAGATGATATCAGCAGCCCGACATTCTCCATTGTAAATGAATACAATTCTAAAGTTGGAATTATTTATCATTTCGATTTTTATAGAATAAATTCCTTAGAAGAAGCATTTGATTTTGGATTAGAAGAATATTTATATTCTAATCAATTTTGTTTTTTAGAATGGTCGGAAAAAGTTGCAGCTCTTTTACCTGAGAAACTAATGATTATTGATATTTCCCTGATTGATGAAAATTCTAGGGAGCTAAAAATTTCTTTTAAATAAGCTTTACACGCTTTTTCTCTTTTCTTCGTTAAGTATTTATTAATTTTGAAAATATTCCTAAATCTATGTTAAAGAAAGTATTATGGGCATTCGGCCTAATAGTTGTATTGTTTTTTGCAGCTGCAATAACTCTTCCAATTATTTATAAAGATGATATCATCGCGAAAGTAAAATCTACCATCAACGAAAATGTAAATGCAGAAGTAAAATTCGGCGATTTTAGTTTGAGTTTGATTCGTAGTTTCCCTAATCTATCTTTTAGTATGGAAGATCTTACTGTTGTAGGAGTCGACTCATTTAAAACTGATACCATGGCAAACATTAAAGATTTTAATGTTGTGGTAGATATTATGAGTGTGATTAATGGTGGCAGCATCAAAATAAAATCTTTAAACCTAGATCATGCAGATTTAAAATTTGTTGTACTTCAAAGTGGCAAAGCAAATTGGGATATTGCAAAAACAGATACAAGCGCTGCAAGTACTGAAGATACTAGTACTTCAAGCTTTAGCATTGCTTTAAATTCTTACACTCTTAAAAACTCTAGCATTGTATATGATGATAAATCATTAACATTTTACACTGCGTTGAAAAATGTTAATCATTCAGGTAAAGGAGATTTCACACAAGACTTATTTACATTATTAACAAAAACTGAAGCTGATGAATTAACGGTTGGTTATGCTGGAGTGAATTATTTAAACAAAGTGAAAGTTGATGCTGACGCTGCAATCGACATGAACTTAAAAGATTTTGTGTTTACGTTTAAAGATAATGTTATTCATTTAAATGACTTGCTTATCAACTTCGCGGGTATGGTTGCTATGCCTGATACGAATATCGATTTAGATTTAAAATTTGATGCTCAGAAATCTGAATTTAAAAACTTCTTATCCCTAATACCTGCTTTATATGCAAGCTCTTTTGATAAACTTACTGCAAATGGAAAATTTGCATTGAGTGGTTATTATAAAGGAAGAATGAATGCTGTTTCTATGCCTGGTTTTGGTTTAAATATTTTGGTTGAAAATGGAAATTTCAAATATCCAGATTTACCTACTGGTGTAAATAATGTTCAATTACAATTAAATGTTGAAGATAAAGATGGGGTTTTCGATCATACTATTATTGATATGAGAAAATTACATGTTGAATTTGGAGCCGAACCTTTCGACGCAAGTTTATATTTGAAAACACCTGAATCGGATCCAGATTTATCAACAGAAATAAAAGGAAGTATAGACTTAGCTAACATTTTAAAAATTGTACCATTAGAAGGAACAAAACTTTCTGGTATAATTAAAGCGAATATGATGGCGAAAGGAAAACTATCGACCATTGAAAAAGGAAATTATGAAAGCTTTGATGCGAAAGGTAATATCAATATTTCAAACTTAAACTACAGCAGTAAAGAGTCGCCAATGCCTTTATCTATTAGCACTGCAAGTTTTGATTTAAGTCCGAAAAATATTGCAATGAATAATTTCAACGCTAAATATGGAAAGAGCGATTTTGCTGCAAATGGTACTTTGGAAAATTATTTAGGATATGCATTGAAAGGTTCAGCAATTAAAGCACGTTTAAATTTCAATTCTAATTTATTGGAATTAAATGAAATGATGGGACCTGCATCAGAGGAAACAAAAGAAGAAGCTAAACCAGATACTGCTACTGTATTTGAAGTACCTGGTAATATTGATTTCGTATTAAACTCTAAAATCAATAAAGTTATTTATGATAATATGGAAATTAATAACATTGCAGGAAGCATTAGCATTAAGGATAAGAAAGTTAATTTCTCAGATGTAGTAATGAATACATTAGATGGTACTGTAAAAATGGACGGATATTATAGTACTCAAAATATAGAAAAGCCAGATGTTGATATGAATTTTGCTATTCAAAACATGGATATTCAAAAAGCATTCAAAACATTTAATACAGTTCAGAAATTAGCTCCAATTGCAGAGAACACTTCTGGTAAATTCAATACAAGTTTATCTTTCAATACAATTTTGGGAAAAGATATGAGCCCTGTATTATCAACCACTCAAGGGGATGGGGTATTGGAATTGTTAGGAGCAAATATCAAAGGCTCAAAAACCCTAATTACATTGGGCGAGGCGTTGAAGTCGGATAAATTAAAAGAGTTAAATATCAAGAATACAAAACTTCAATTTACAATTGAAAATGGTCGAGTTAATATTAAACCATTCGATTTAAATGCTGGAATTGCAACAATTAATATTGGAGGTTCAAGTGGATTAGATCAAACTTTAGATTATGTAATGAAGTTGAAATTGCCAAAGAACTTTTTAGGTGCTAGTTCTGTAGGGGTGTTGAATGGATTGACATCAAAATTAAATGCTAACGGAGCAAATTACTCCCCTGCAGATGCAATTAATGTTAATGCATTAGTAGGAGGACTAGTAAGTAAACCAACTGTAAAATTAAGCATGGCAGATATAGGTTCTAATTTAAAAAATGCAGTTAAAGATGTTTTAAATACGAAGAAAGATGAAGCCATAGCTCGTGGTAAAGAAGAAGCTAAAAAACGTGCAGATCAAATTTTAGCGGCAGCTCAAACTCAAGCAAATGCAGTGAAAGAGCAAGCACGTAAACTTGCTGAAATAACTAAACAAGAGGGATATGCTGCAGCTGATAAATTAGTTTCGTCTGCAAGTAATCCTGTTGCTAAAGCTGCAGCGAAAAAACTTGCTGAAAAAATGAAAAAGGAAACAGATGAGAAATGTGCTAAGATAATTGCAGAGGGTGACAAGAAAGCAGATGATATAATGGCAAAAGCACGCGCTGAAGCAGCTAAATTAATAGGTTAATATGTTAATAGGATAATATGTTAATATGCTAAACCTTCATTTTTATTAGCATATCAGCGCATTATTGAGCAGGTGTAGGGCAGGTATCGCTTCTTTTGAAGCGATAATCTTTTTCACCAAGTCTGTATTTAATCGCAACATATAAGAATGAA